>NC_009253.1:2706078-3006753 GCF_000016165.1 Desulforamulus reducens MI-1
AAAAAACCAAGTTTTTCTCCGGCCTCCACGGCAGGACGGGTCAAAATAAGTCGATTAACTTCTTTCTTTCTTAATGCATTAACTGCCATTGCCACCGCCAAGTAGGTTTTACCACTACCGGCGGGACCAATGGCAAAAACAATATCATTTTTTCTGATGTTTTGGATATAATCCTTTTGCCCCAAGGTTTTGGGTTTGATTTGTTTGCCTCTGGCTGAAACTAAGACAACGTCTTTAGCTAGGTTCGTCAGGGCATCTTTAACACCCGACTTAACTGCCCTTAATACATAATGAATTTCATGTGGTCCGATACGATTACCGGCGCTATAGTAATCCAGCAACTGTGTAAAGACTTCTTGCCCCTGTTTCACCCGTTCCGGCAATCCAATCAGGGTAAATTCTTCCCCCCTGGCAACCACCCGGATATCCAGACTCTGTTCAATTAAATTAACGTGTTCATCTTGTTTTCCTAAAATTTCTGCTGCAGCTTCATTATCACGGATAACGACTTTTAATTCTGTACATTCGGCCAAACTTTTTCCTCCTTAAATGCTTTGAAGGTTTTTGAAACACCAATTTCTTCAATTGCTTCTACAAAGGCTTTAACTCGGATAATATCCTCTGATCTTCCGGTATTTATAATTTCAAGCCTACGCTCAGCAATTTTTGCACCCTTAGGAAGTTTTGTATTAATCTCTTCTAAGGCCTTTGCCTCTGCTATTTTTTGGGCCCCGGCCTTCCCATGATCAATTCGTTCTATAATTTTTTCGCTGTATTGCACATTTCTAATTTCGACGGGGATTGCAATATTCCTCCATTTGGGGAGACTTTTAACAATCTCCTTGGTTTCATAGTGTTGGTAGGGCGATCCTTCGGGCCCTGATATGATTATTTCCTTGGACCCAATTTTAATACAAATCGAGTTCCTTTGTTTGCCTGACATTTTTTCCACGGTTTCTGTTAGGGCGCATTCTCCGTAGCCTTCATACCACACCCTAGCCCGCACAAATCCTTTGGCTCGAACAAAGTGACTAATATATTGGGGCTCCGGAGGCTCCTGTCCTTCGGGCAAGGGTTGGTTAGACGGGTCCGGTTTTACCTCCTCTTTTATTTCCCCACTAATTAAAATGCTGCCAGGTAGGACAGTCTCACCTTCCTGTACCATCGCTTGTCCGTTTAACACCAGAACCTCTTTGATTAATCCGGCCTTTCTAGCAACAATGTGGGCAGGTTCTTTGTTTGGTCTTTCTGTAACTAGTTTCCTTTCAGCAATTTCAATAATAACCCGGGTTCCTTTTACATACACCCCTGCCCAGGCCACAGCAGGTATTTTTTCCCGAATGGTTCTTTCGATTAATTTCGGGTCCAAGTCCCATTTCGCTGCCCCCGGTGTCAAACCCACCTCTGCTGCGATTTTTTTTATTTCTGCATCGGTTAGTTTCTCATTACCAGTAACTGTGATAAACCAAACAAAGGAAGAAAGCACATACAGGGCAATTAAAAACACTATGCCTCCCATCACCAAAAGTTTACGTTTTTTTAGACGGTGTATTAAAAAGGGAAACCCTCTTCGCTCAACAATGGAAAAACCACTCTGGGTGGCCCGTGCTATATGCCTCAAGGGGCGAACATCGGTAATACGTACTTTCACCTTTACCTTATCCTGTCCGATGCGACTGATGTCCCATAAAAAAATCCCCCTGCTGGCAGCCATGTTTACAAATTTTTCTAGAAAATCCCCCTTTACCACCAGGGATACATATCCCATTAAAAAAGAAAATAAGCGCAAAAGAACCATTACCACACCTCCCCTGACTGCAAAAAAGTAAGGGATTTAATTTGCCCTTCTACACAGATTTCGTCGGTTTTGATATTACGAAGCAGAAGATTTGCACCGGAAATACCAACTTCCCCTTCTCCTACCTTAATCCGAACTTTTTCCGTGGTGTATTCAACAATTCCCCTGTGATTTTCGATAAAAACTTGCAGGTTGCCCACAAGTACAATCTTGGGTAAATCAAACATAATGTCACTTGGTATTTCGAAAAAATCGGAAATTTGTTTTTTGAATTTCCGTTGAAAGTCTCGTAAGGACATAAAAATCCCCCTCCTTGGGATTATGTGTATGCATCCCTGAGGGGGAAAATTACTAATTATTGGTATAATCCTCTCCTTCGCTTGGCCACCGGCGGTCCAAGAATCTCCGATAAGATAATACCATTTTTTAACATACCCGGGGTCAAATCTCCTTGCCTAAAATCACCAAACCCGCAGTTTTCATCTTCTTCTACAATAATCTCTTTCTCAGACAGAGGATTTTGGGTCGACCTTTCACAGGGGGCCGTTACTACACGTTGTTGCTCCTTAGTTCTCTCAATTTTTTTTGGCATGGTACACTGTTCAATGATAACCGGTGGTTGTGTGGCTTCATCCAGGCCTTTAATTCTATCCGATTTTTCAGATTTTGGACCCCATTTTTTTCTAAGATCCTGGGGTAAACGGTAGTTGGTTGATTCCTGCTCAGGGGGCGGAACGGGGGTCCGATTTTTTTTATTAGCTGAAATTGCACTGATAATGGACCATATGATAAAGATTAAGACGAGTGTTTTCATCGGACTTCACATCCCTTATTCCAGCTTCTTTCCTTTCTCTTTCCCATGTCCGTTGCCGGAGATGGACTCTCTCATTTTCGTATCCGCCAGTATGTTTTGCATGTTGTAATAGTCCATAACACCCAAACGACCTGAACGGAAGGCTTCGGCCATGGCTCTAGGTACTTCCGCTTCGGCTTCTACAACCTTTGCTCTCATTTCTTGTACCCTGGCCTTCATCTCCTGTTCCTGGGCCACCGCCATGGCTCTTCTTTCCTCTGCCTTGGCCTGGGCAATATTCTTATCCGCCTCGGCTTGGTCTGTCTGCAGTTGGGCACCAATGTTTCTGCCGATATCGACATCGGCTATGTCAATGGATAGAATCTCAAAGGCTGTACCGGCATCAAGACCCTTGGAGAGAACCGTTTTAGAAATACTATCAGGATTCTCCAAAACGGTTTTGTGGGTTTCTGCACTACCCACACTGGTTACAACACCCTCACCTACACGGGCAATAACGGTTTCTTCACCAGCACCGCCCACCAGGCGATCGATATTGGCCCGTACCGTTACCCTGGCAACGGCTTTCAATTCAATACCATCCTTCGCCACCGCACTGATAACAGGGGTTTCGATCACTTTCGGATTAACACTCATTTGGACTGCTTCCAGCACGTTTCTGCCGGCCAAATCAATGGCCGCAGCCCTTTCAAAGAGCAAAGGTATATTAGCCCTTTCAGCCGCAATTAGTGCATCCACAACCCGGTCCACATTACCTCCGGCCAAATAGTGGGCTTCCAGTTGATTTACACTGACGGCCAGACCTGCTTTATCCGCTTTGATCAGTGGATTGACAATCTTGGCCGGTGGTACCCGGCGCAATCGCATACCTACCAGGGTAAAAATGCCGACCTTTACCCCTGCCGCCAGTGCTGAAATCCACAGGCCCACAGGAATAAAGCTGAATAAAACCACCACAGAGATGACGCCTAAGATTACTAAGACCAGGAAAGAAAGACTGCCTAAACTCATGAACAATTCTACTCCTCCTTTAGCATTTATAAAGTATTTTAGGGATAACCTAAAAAATTATTCTATTAAACGGCAATACTTTAGATATCTTTACGGTCCACTGTCTTTACTACCACTCTGGTTCCTTCAACTTTTATGACCAGCACGTGGGTCCCTGGAGCTACAAATTCGCCCTCCGTCACGACGTCTACCTTCATCCCTTCAATGAGGGCAGAGCCTGCCGGGCGTAAAGGCGTTGCAGCCACACCCTCTAAGCCTAGAAGTTTTTCCATCTGACGGTCTGGTGCTAAATAGCCCTCTTCTTTGTTCTGGCGATTGGACAAAGTTACCCTACGCCAAAAATTAAACTTGGTAGCAAGCCATACGCCCCCCACCAGGACCAGCAATGTAACCAGCAACGCCAAAGTTAAGGCCTGGGTGGCATGAAAAATATCTACTGATATCAGGAGGACACCCCAACCCAATAATATGACCCCCACCACACCAGCCACACCAAAACCAGGGACGAAAAACAATTCAATGACCAGAGCTAAAACCCCTAAAACAAAGGCAAGGGTAGCCAACCAGCCAGACATCTGTGCAAGATAAAAAAGCATTTGCGCACACCCCCATGCTTCAATATTATTTACTTACAATGTAAAAAAATGCCTGGCATTTTGCCAAGCATTTTTTATGTTCTGGTTATCTAAAGCTTTTACGTTTACGAGCTGCTTCGGACTTTTTCTTTCTTTTTACACTGGGTTTTTCATAATACTCGTGTTTGCGTGCCTCAGCCAAAACGCCAGCCTTTTGACAGGACCGCTTAAAGCGCCGGAGGGCACTGTCCAGTGTTTCGTTCTTGCCAACTCTAATTTCCGCCACTCAATTTCCCTCCCTCCGCCAAACCATAAACCTGGATCTAGTTCTAATTCCCAATATATCTGAGGTGTATAGTATGTAAAAAATAAATACCAGTTTATTATAACTTGATATCAGGCTGTAGTCAATAATTTTAACCTGGAGGCCATTGCATTTGCCGACCACCCAATAGATGGAAGTGAATATGATAAACCGTTTGACCACCTTCGTCTCCACAGTTGGAAACAATCCTAAAGCCCTTAGCCAATCCTAGTTCCTTTGCCAATTTTGCAGCAATTAACAGGATATGTCCCATTAGGTCTGCATCTTCGCTTCCTAAATCCTCCAAGGAGGAAATGTGTTTTTTAGGAATGATCAAAATATGCACCGGAGCAGCAGGAGCAATATCTTTAAAGGCATAAACCTTTTCATCTTGGTAAACAACCTGGGAAGGTATTTCTCCGGTAATGATCTTACAAAAAATGCAGTCTTGCACCAGCAAGCACCTCCCCCCAGCGTAAATTAAAACTATTTTTACATAGTCTTTCCTAAAAGTGTATTCAACACTCAAAGGATATTATCCTGCAACCTTGTTAAATAATTCTGCCTTTTAATGTAGATTCCTTAACTCCTTGGATGTGCACCCTCACCATTTGTCCCTTCAAGCCTGTGTCCCCTGGAAATAGCACCTTAAGGTAGGTGTCTGTATGCCCTTCCAAAAGATTAGGGTCCTTTTCGTAGGGTTGTTCCACCAGCACTTTCAGTTCTTTACCCACCTGTTGCTGGGCAAATTGATGAGCAAGGCGATTACCCAGTTCAATCAAACTTTTACTACGCTCTTCTTTGTCTTGGGGAGCAACCTGATCTGTCATCTCTGCGGCGGGCGTACCCTTGCGAGGAGAGTATTTAAAGACATGGATACCGGCAAAGCCAGACCGTTCAACGGTTTTTAGTGTGTTTTGAAAATGTTCCTGGGTTTCCCCAGGAAAGCCAACAATAATGTCGCTGGTGATAGCAATACCCGGCATAATCTGGTTTATTTTATGAATTAAGTCAGTAAATTGCTGGGTGTTGTACCTCCTTCCCATGAGAGCCAGAATCTCATCATCACCGCTTTGTAAAGGAATATGCAGATGGCGGCACACATTGGGATGCTCTGACACGGCTTTAATGAGGGCATTGTTGATATCATGGGGTTCCACAGAACCCAAACGAAGTCTGGTTAGGCCTGGTAATTTCGCTAACCGCTCCACCAACCAGCCCAAATCAATATCTTTTCCGGTAAAATCCTGACCATAGGCACCGATATGAATGCCAGTTAATACAATCTCTTGAAAACCCTGTTGAATTAATTCTTCTGCAGAACTCAGGACATTTTCCGGCAGTCGGCTACGTACGGGCCCCCGGGCATAAGGAATAATGCAGTAAGCACAAAAGCTGTTGCATCCCTCCTGAATCTTTAGAAAAGCCCTTGTTTTTCCTTGTTCTGTGGGTACCGGAAGCTCTTCAAAGCAATCAGTTTGCATAATATCATCCACTGCATTAACCGGCCCTTTACCCCTGGAGTAGGCCTCCACCAGTTGGACAATTCTACTTTTATCCTTGGTGCCAACTACCAGATCAACACCAGGAATTTCTAATACTTCTCCGGGTGATGTCTGGGCATAACATCCCGTTACTGTAATAACAGCCGCTGGGTTCTGTTTACTGGCCCGTCGGATGATTTGCCTGGATTTGCGATCCCCCATGTGGGTAACGGTGCAGGTATTGATTACATATGCATCTGCATGTTGCTCAAAATCAACTATTTCGTAGCCCGCTTGCCGAAATAAATCGGCGATGGCAGATGATTCATACTGGTTAACTTTACATCCAAGGGTATAAATAGCAGCAGATTTAGCCATATTGGAAACCTCCTTAGCCCAGTTCGCCAAACTGGTACAGGACCATTGTCAGAGCCGCTGGTCCTGCTGTTTCAGTGCGCAAAATCCGGCTGCCCAGTGTAACCGGGTAAAATCCCTTTTCCTTGACCCGCTCAACTTCCTCTTCTTCAAAGCCGCCTTCGGGACCAATAAAAATATACACCTGGCCGGGTGCCATCGGCCTTGTTTGCAAGACTTCTCTAAGGGATTTTGTCCTTTCACCCTCCCAGGGCATCAGCACCAGGGCATCCGGCGGAATTTGCTGCAGTATTTCATCCCAGCTACTTAGCATATATACTTCCGGTATACCGGACCGCCGGCATTGTTTGGCAGCCTCCACTGCTACCCGCTGCCAACGCTGTACCCGCTCTGCAGCCTTTTTAGCATCCAACTTTACAATCGAACGGGCGGCGGCCAGGGGAATGATGCTGCTAACCCCCAGTTCAGTACACTTCTGTATAATTGTTTCCATCTTATCACCCTTGGGCAGACCCTGCACCAGGGTAACTTTTACCGTTGGCTCCGAAGTGGCCTCTTGCTGCTCCAGAATCCTACAGTGAACCTCTTGTTTATTTATTTCTAAAATCTGCGCCAAATAAACATTCCCCCGGCCATCAAGAAGGGTTAGGTTATTCCCGGTCTCCATCCTCAAAACCCGGCTGATATGTTTTACATCCGGCCCATTAATGACGGCTGTATCGCTGTTAATTTGTTCAGGTTGGACAAAAAATCGGGGCAAATCTTATCCCTCCAAAATACATAGGTAGGAAACCCATTCCCCGTCTTCCTTGCGTCCTAGAATTTTAAAACCGGTTTGTTCCAACTTTTGCCGGACTTCTTCAGCACGAAACTGAATAATACCGGATGTAATAAAATAACCACCGTGTTTTAAAATCCGTGGCACATCAGGGGCCAGAATCATAATGACATTGGCAACAATATTGGCGATTACAACATCAACCTTGCTTTCCACTTTATCCAACAAGTTGCCATGAAACACTTCAACTATATCTTGAACGCCATTCCGCTCCACATTTTCCTGGGATACTTTGACAGCCACTTCATCCAAATCCACTGCTAAAACCCTAGCAGCACCTAATTTGGCAGAAGTGATGGCAAGAATCCCTGTGCCGGTTCCCACATCTGCCACCGATTCCCCCCCCTGGATAATACCCTCCAGGTATTCCATACACATAGTGGTGGTGGGATGATTACCACAGCCAAAGGCCATGCCAGGATCCATTTCCAGAACAATTCTCCCATCCTCTGGCACATAATCTTCCCAACTGGGCTTAACAGCCAGTTTTTGACCAATCTCCACCGGCTTATAGTATTTCATCCAGGCGGTGGCCCAATCCTCTTCGGCTACCTGGCGTCTTTCAAAAGTAGGCACTGCATCCAAGGGTAGCCCGGTCAGTCGTTCCTGTAAAAGAACCAGCTTGTTCTCCAAGTTGGGGCCTTCGGGTAGGTAAGCTTTTACGATTGGTTGGGGACGATTTAGGACCTCGGGTGGAAACTCATAATGGTCCCAAATGTTGGCTTCTATATACCGGTTTATTAAAGCCGGGTCCTCTATCACAACCCCACCGGCACCCAGTTCATCAAATATATTACTTACCATGTCGATACCTTCAGGGCATACATGGACGGCTATTTCGAGCCAATTCAATGGGGGAACCTCCTCCTTGTTCGGATTGTAGGTGAGTCTAGGGTAACTTCCATCTGAAATGGTTTTATTTTTGTTGTCAGCTTTCAGCCTTCAGCCTATGGGGTATTTTATGGGGCGGCCATGAGCTATGAGCCGTGAGCCATTAGCTAGGTTACCCCTTAAAGGCATCTTTCATTTTCTCAAATATATTTTTTTCCGACCCTTTGGGTAGTTTCTCATCGTTCATTTTTGCAAATTCCCGCAGTAGATCCTTTTGCTTTTCATTTAGTCGGGTGGGAGTTACAACCCTTACACGAACGTGCTGATCACCGCGTCCACTTCCATTCAGATAAGGAATTCCTTTTCCCCTAATGCGGAAAATGGTACCTGTTTGTGTTCCCTCTGGCACCTTTAAGTCAGCGGAACCATCTAGAGTGGGAACTTCTAAGACATCCCCCAGGGCTGCCTGGGCAAAGGAGATTTCCATATCACAAACCACTTCATTACCTTCCCGGCGGAAGAATTTATGAGGTCGAACCAGAATATAGACGTAGAGGTCTCCGGGCGGACCACCGCGAAGACCTGCCTCCCCTTCGCCACTAAGACGGAGGCGAGATCCCTCATCCACTCCGGCAGGAATTTTCACGTGTATACTTTTTGTTTTTCTGATCTGACCTGCACCACGGCAAGTGGGACAGAGTTTTTCTATAATTTTTCCCGTTCCATGACACTTGTCACAGGTGCGGCTTTGCACAATACGGCCGAAGGGAGAGTTGGCTGCATATTGTACCTGCCCGGAGCCATGACAGGTACCACAGGTCTTAGTACTGCTTCCCGGCGCTGCACCAGATCCACCGCAGGTATCGCAGTTCTCCGTGCGTGGAACTTGAATGTCCCTTTCTACACCAAAGGCAGCTTCCTTAAAGGATATCTCCATGTTAACTCTTAAGTCATTACCTTTTTGGGGGCCGTTACGCTGGCGTCCCATACCACCAAAAAACATGTCAAAGATATCACCAAAGTCACCGTTAAAGCCTCCAAAACCACCTGCGCCAAAACCCTGGCCATCGGTGGCAGCATGACCGAATTGGTCATAGGAGGTCCGTTTTTCAGGATCACTTAGTACCGCATAGGCTTCGGCAATTTCCTTAAACTTTGTTTCTGCCTCTGCTTTATCACCCTGGTAGGCATCGGGGTGGTACTGCCGGGCCAGCTTACGGTACGCTTTCTTTATCTCATCCGCAGAGGCACCTTTGCTTAGGCCCAGCACCTCATAATAATCTCGCTTAGCCATGTTTCACCACCTTACATTCATAAATTACAGGGGAATCTAGATTCCCCTGTAATTTGCACTTCTACATTATATTATAATTTTCTACTTGTTGTCGTCTTTTACTTCATAATCTGCATCCACAACATTATCCTTTTCAGCCTGACCGCCGCAGTTACCGCCGGCACAGCCACCCTGGGCAGCAGCCTGCTGGGCCTGCTGTTGCTGGTACAGGTCAGCGGTTAATTCGTGGAGGGGCTTGGTTAGTTCCTCTAATTTATTTTTAATTAAATCTGTATCGTTGCCGTTCATGGCAGTGCGCAGTTCTTCTACAGCCTTTTGTACTGCTTCTACTTTTGCTTTATCTGCATTTTCTCCCAGGTCCTTAATAGTCTTTTCAGCCTGATAAATCAGGCTGTCTGCCTGGTTTTTGACCTCAACAGCTTCTTTCCGCTTCTTATCTTCTTCTGCAAATTTTTCAGCTTCATTAACCATTCTGTTGATTTCATCATCAGACAAACCACCAGTGCCACCGGTAATCGAAATACTTTGGACTGTTCCTGTTCCCATATCCTTTGCAGATACAGATACGATACCATTGACATCAATATCAAATTTTACCTCAATTTGCGGTACACCACGGGGTGCCGGAGGAATACCGGACAGTTGGAATCTACCCAGAGTTTTGTTATCTGCCGCCATTTGACGCTCACCCTGCAGCACATGAATTTCCACTGATGGTTGGTTATCAGCTGCGGTGGAGAATATCTGGCTCTTGGAAGTTGGGATAGTGGTATTGCGATCAATCAGCTTGGTAAACACACCGCCCAGGGTTTCAATCCCCAAGGACAGGGGAGTTACATCCAACAACAGAACATCCTTAACTTCTCCTGCCAATACACCTGCTTGAATGGCTGCACCAAGGGCAACGCACTCATCGGGGTTGATACCCTTGTGAGGTTCTTTGCCCAAGAATTTACGAACGGCTTCCTGTACTGCTGGAATACGGGTGGAACCGCCAACCATCAGTACTTTGTTTATTTCATTAGTTTCCAGACCAGAATCAGCTAAGGCCTGACGGGTGGGACCCATGGTTTTTTCCACTAAATCGGCAGTTAATTCATCAAATTTCGCTCTACTGATGTTAACATCCAGGTGGAGGGGACCATCTGCACCTACAGAAATAAAGGGCAGGTTCACATTGGTACTCAACACACCAGATAGTTCAATCTTTGCTTTTTCAGCAGACTCTTTCAGCCGCTGCATGGCCATTTTGTCTTTGGATAAGTCAACACCGGTTTCTTTTTTGAATTCTGCTACCAAGAAATCTACTATACGTTGGTCAAAGTCGTCGCCACCTAGGCGGTTGTTACCACTGGTGGACTTAACTTCAAAGACACCGTCACCCAGTTCTAGTATGGATACGTCAAAGGTTCCACCACCTAAGTCAAAGACTTGAATGGTTTGGTCACCTTCCTTATCCAGCCCATAGGCTAGTGCTGCGGCGGTAGGCTCGTTAATTATGCGCAGTACTTCCAGTCCGGCAATTTTACCGGCATCTTTGGTAGCCTGACGCTGGGCATCACTAAAATAGGCAGGTACAGTAATAACGGCCTGGGTAACAGACTCGCCCAGATAAGCTTCGGCATCCGCCTTTAGCTTGCTAAGTATCATTGCTGAGATTTCTTGGGGAGAGTAGTCCTTACCATCAATGGACACTTTATGATTGGTTCCCATGTACCGTTTAATGGATTGAATGGTACGGTCGGGGTTGCTGACAGCCTGGCGTTTTGCCACCTGTCCTACCAGACGCTCACCTGTTTTAGAGAATCCAACAACCGAAGGAGTGGTTCTAGCACCTTCTGCGTTGGGGATAACAACTGCTTCGCCACCTTCCATGACGGCCACACAAGAGTTGGTTGTTCCTAAATCAATTCCTATTACTTTTCCCATTTTCTTAACCTCCTGAGAAAATTTATTACAATCCATGATCTTAAGTTCTAAATATTAGGAGCTAGCGACTTTAACCATGGATGGTCTGATTACTTTTCCTTTTAGATAGTAGCCCTTGCGGAGTTCCTCCACCACCGTGTTTTCCGGTTCGTCGGAATCCTGCACTTGCATCACTGCATCATGAACATTGGGGTCAAACTGCTCCCCTTGGGCCGGAATGGGTTCCAAGCCCTCTCTGGAAAGGACTTCATTAAGCTGGCGATAAATCATTTCCACTCCGCTAATAAATTTTTCCCCTCCGTCACCAGCATTGGCCAAGGCCCTTTCAAAGTTGTCCATAACTGGTAATAAACCTTGGATCAGTTGCTCAGAGCCAAACTTGATCAAGTCCTCCCGCTCCTGGCGGGTACGGCGGCGCAGATTTTCATAATCTGCTTGCAACCTCAGTGCTCGATTGTAGTTTTGTTCTGATTCCTCTGTTTTTACCTGTAACATTTTTTTAAGTTCCTCCGGATCATCTGGCAGACTGACTGCTTCCTCCTCCGGAATCTTAACAGACTCACAATTTTCATCGGTCTGTTGCACACTCTCTTCTACAACTTTTTGACCGCTTTTTGCATTCTCTTCGGTCACTGTATCACCTCTCTATTAAGCTTCCTGCCCAAAACCTTCTCCAGCAGGTTTATAATCCTTCATTTTGATAATGGTATCAATTCGCAGGATGGCTTCGGCAATTTCTCCGGCTGCTTTTAATGCATGGATTTTTACCAAAGCTGGGTCCATAACTCCCATTTCAACCATATCCACAATATCACCTGTGTCACAGTCTATACCCAGGGAGATTTTTTCTTGTTCCGCCTGGGCTGCCAGCACATCACCCAGTTTTTCCAGAGGGTTAAAGCCTGCATTGGCAACAATCTGTGCCATCGGTCGACGAAGGGTTTCTGCTACACAGCTTATGCCATAGGCTACCATACCCCGGGTATTTTCCCGGGCCTTTTCAACTTCACGGGAAACGGCTAACTCCAAAGATCCTCCTCCGGGCACCACGCCACCCTTAATAGCAGCCTGCACCGAACTGGCTGCATCCTTAGCAATTCGCTCTCGTTCCCCAACCACTTCCTCTGTGGCAGCCCCCACTAACACTGTGGCCATTGGTTTGCCTGTTCCTTCTAAAATCCAAACCTGCTCCAACCTCTCATCCATTAGAACTTCCCCGGCATTACCTAAGTATTTTTCTAGATCGGCAATACTCTTTTTCAAGCTAGTTCTTTTGATCACGCGGGCCCCGGTATGTTCTGCCGCCCGACACAATTCCTTATTTAAAACCCTTTGCACCACCATAATTCCAGCATCAGTGAGTATTTCCTCGGCAGTATCGTCTACTCCACGATCTACCAAAACTAAGCCCACTCCAAGATCAATCATTTTTTGTACATTGCTTCGAAATTCGGATTGCAATTCCAAATAACGGGCAAACCCTGATTCTGTACTTAGGGCTTCATCTCCAATGACCTCCGGTTCCAAGGCATCGTCTATAACCAGAACCTTAACATTTCTTAATTGCCGGGGCATTTGTTTATTCATGGTTTCTTTATTAATAATAACACCCATGAAAACTTGATTACTGGCCCCTTCTTCGGAAATAATGGTATCGGATAATTTAAAGTTTCGCTCCACCAATTTTTCTTTGCCAATTAAGCGGGCAGCTTCCACAACCAAATCGGCAATATCCTGATGCTCCCGCCCTGCCACCAGAGCCACTTGTTTAAGCCAAGGGTGACTTATATCTTCCAGAGGTATGGCCTGTTGCTTCATAACCTCCAATGCTCTCCGTACCCCGGTTCGAACCCCTTCAATAACACGGGCCACTGGAACGCCTTTAGCCACTTGGTCTACGCCGGAACTGACCAAAGCCCCTGCCATAACAGTGGCTGTGGTGGTACCATCACCAATTTCATCCTGCTGAGATTTTGCTATGTTAATAACCATACGGGCAGCAGGATGGTTTGCTTCCATCATGGTTAATATGGTTACACCATCGTTAGTAATGACAACTTCTCCAAATTTATCCACCAGCATGGTGTCCAGACCCTTTGGTCCCAGTGTTCCCTCCACTGCCGAGGCAATGGCCCGTACAGCATTGGAATTAGTCATCAGAGCAGCTAATTTTTCATTCACTTCGGCACCTTGACTTGCCTGTTGTTTAAGACTCACGGAAACAGTTCCTCCTTACTCAACTAAACCTGCCCCTTCAGAATTCGGTCCAGTGTTCGAGAAAGATTGCGAGACATACAATCGATCACGGTTACCACCCTTGCATAATCCATGCGGGTGGGTCCCAGAACCCCGATGGTTCCTAAGATTTTATCACCTACCTGGTAAGTAGCAGTTACCATGCTGCAATCCTGAATTTCTTGTCGCAAATTTTCATTGCCGATTTTGATGGTAATCCCCTGTCTATCCCTGGTAAAATCAAGAATATCCTTTAAGGTATCTTCCTGTTCCAATAAGGAAAGGAGTATTTTCACTCTTTCAACATTATGAAATTCTGGTTGATTCAGGATATTAAATACCCCTTCAAGATAAATTTTATCCTCTGCAACCGAAATGACCCTATCCTGCATCAATTCAAGGGCTAAATCCAGAATGCTACGGTGTTTGGAAAGTTCAAAATAAATTTCTTTGATCAAAGTAAGTCGAATGTTGTCCATGGTCCTGCCCTGAAGCTTAGCATTCAACACACTGGAGATTTGGTCCAAATCCTGCTGTGTAATGCTTTCAGGGACAGTCATCATCTGGTGATGAACAGCACCTGTATCCATGACCACAATTAATATGGCCTGGGATGGTCCCATAAGCACCATTTGCACATGCTTGTAGGCACTTCTACGAAAGCTCGGCATCTGAACAAGGGCTGTATAATGAGTAAGTTGAGCC
Organism: Desulforamulus reducens MI-1; assembly: GCF_000016165.1. GTDB lineage: Bacteria > Bacillota > Desulfotomaculia > Desulfotomaculales > Desulfotomaculaceae > Desulfotomaculum > Desulfotomaculum reducens. The sequence continues at coordinate 2,720,272 of NC_009253.1, forward strand.
ATCATTCTGCCGGTGCGATTTAGGACTTCACCCACTTCTCGTACCTTATTTTCATAACCACGCCGAATGGTCACTTCTTCTTCTTCACTTAATTGCTCTCGTTGCATCAAGCAATCCACATAGTAGCGATAGCCAAGATTAGATGGTATACGCCCGGCGGAGGTATGGGGCTGTTCAATATAACCCATCTCTTCTAAATCTGACATCTCGTTACGAATGGTAGCCGGACTAACACCCAATTTATATTTACGAGAAATGGTTCGTGATCCTACTGGCTCTGCTGTATTAATATAGTCTTTTATGATGGCCAACAGAATCTGCTGTTTACGTTCATCCATTTTCACGTCGGCCCACCCTCCTATTCCACCCTTAAAGGGTGTTAGCACTCTCAGTCGATGAGTGCTAATCTAACTTAAAATTTAGCAAAAGGAAAATTATTTGTCAAGGATACCAGATTGCCCTGTATCTTAGGTTTTTAGGGTTTATAAAGCAATTTTTCCAAACCTAGTGTAAATAATATTCATTTTTATACAAACTCAGCAAAAACTTGATTTGCCAGTGGTAAACCTTTCTCTGTTAATTTAAGATAACCATCCTCTAATTTTACTAAACCTAGTTGCTCCATCCGGCTAATTTCTTTCTTGAAAACTTTGGTAATTGGTAACCCAAAACGCATTCGAAAGTTCTCTAGCTTTAATCCTTTTAACATTCGTAAGCCCAGGAAAACTGTTTCTTCCATTTGCTCCCTGACGGAAAGTATTGTTTTCTCTTCCCTAGGTATATCGCCCCTTTTCAGTAAAGAGGCATATTGCTCAATATTCCCCACATTACCCCAACGTACCTGATTTAAATGAGAATGGGCCGCAGGGCCGAGGCCCAAGTATTCCCCATTGTGCCAATATAATAGATTATGCCGGCATTGATAACCTGGGCGGGCAAAATTTGAGATTTCATAGTGCTCATAACCCATTGATCCCAGTATACGTATTGCCAGCTGATACATTTCCAGTTCGTCCTCTTCTTGGCAAGGCTCCAACTTGCCCTGTTCTATGGAACAGGTTAAGGGGGTTCCTTCTTCCAACTGCAGCCCATAGCAAGAAATATGTTGCGGCTCTAGGTTTATGATTTCAGTTAAAGACTGCTGCCATTGTTTAACTGTTTGTTTGGGTAAACCAAAAATAAGGTCCAAATTGATATTGTGGAAGCTTGCTTGCCGGGCCTGCCAAACAGCTGCCTTGGCTTGTTCAAAATTATGGATGCGACCAATTTCATTTAGAAGTTCTTGGTGGGTGGACTGTACCCCCAGACTCAGCCGGTTAAAACCGGCTGCCCTGAGGTCCTTAAGGTAAGAAAAATTCACAGTTCCTGGGTTAGCCTCGGTGGTAATTTCTGCATCATTGGCAATATAAAAGGAACGGTCCAGCCGTTCCAAAATGCTGGCCAGTTGCCCGGACATAAGAGAAGTGGGCGTACCGCCGCCCACAAAAATTGTATTAATTGTTTTTTCCTTTAACAAAAGGGATTCACTGTAATAAGCAATTTCCTTCTCCAGTCCCCGGAGATACAGAGATACCTGTTCCCGGTTGACTGGATAGGAAGTAAAATCACAGTATAGACATTTGCGAACACAAAAGGGTACATGGATGTACACACCTATTGACATGGTTCCACCAGCTTGTTTTGTATTTCCTTTATCAGACCTTCTTCCTGCCCCGGCTCCTTAAGCCAAGCTTCCACCACCGGCCAGACTTGAGGACAGCTTCCTTTGGCCCCGGTTAAATCACGCACAGTCTTATAGACGATTTTGCGCTAATTTTTTGTTAAGGTCTTGTATCCTGCCTTCTCCAGTACAGGTGTTAATTTTTTTAAATAACAAGTCATTCTACAGAACCTAACTTATTCTTCAATACTTAAAACAGCCATGAAGGCCTCCTGGGGTATCTCCACGTTACCCACTTGCTTCATGCGCCTTTTACCTTCTTTTTGCTTCTCCAACAGTTTTCTCTTACGGCTAATGTCACCGCCATAGCATTTTGCCAGTACATCCTTGCGCATGGCCTTAACGGTTTCCCTGGCAATAATTTTATTACCAATGGCCGCCTGTACCGGAATCTCAAACATCTGCCGGGGAATTAACGAACGAAGCTTTTCTACCAGGGCCCGTCCCCGCGTGTAAGCTCTTTCACTATGAACAATACAGGACAGGGCATCTAGAACTTCACCATTTAGCATAATATCCATTTTAACCAGCTCGGATTGCCGATAGCCAATCATTTCGTAGTCCAGGGAAGCATAACCCTTGGTCCGGGATTTCAATTGATCGAAGAAGTCATAAATTATTTCAGACAGAGGAATTTCATAGGTTAACATAACACGGTTAATTCCCAAGTACTCCATATTACTAAAAATACCCCGTTTACCCTGGCAGAGATCCATGACGGTTCCTACAAAATCCTTAGGTACCATAACAGTGGCCTTGACAAAGGGTTCTTCGATAATTTCTATTTTATTGACCTGAGGCAGATTGGCGGGGTTGTCGATTTCCATGACTTCACCCTTGGTGGTGGTCACCCGGTAGACTACACTGGGTGCCGTGGTAATTAGACTTAGGCCATATTCCCGCTCCAAACGTTCCTGAATAATTTCCATATGCAACAGACCTAAAAAGCCGCAGCGAAAACCAAAACCTAAGGCATCGGATGTTTCTGGTTCATAAATTAAAGAAGCATCATTTAACTTTAGTTTATCCAGGGCATCCCGTAAGTCTTCATAGTCTACAGTATCCACGGGATAAAGACCGCAGAATACCATTGGGGTAACTTTACGGTAACCGGGCAGAGGTGCCGGAGCAGGATTTTGGGCAGCGGTAATGGTATCACCCACCCGCACATCCTGTACATTTTTCATGCTGGCAGCCACTAACCCAACTTCGCCGGTCTTTAATTCATCCACAAAGGTCATATGGGGGGTAAAAACCCCCACTTCGGTTACTTCAAACTCTTTCTTGGTGGCCATCATTCGTATGCGCATACCAGGTTTGAGGGTTCCCTGAACCACACGAATGTAGGCTATCACACCTCGGTAGGCATCATAGTGGGAGTCAAAGATCAGGGCCTGCAGGGGAGCTTCGGAGTCACCCTTAGGGGGGGCAATCTTGGTAACCACCTGCTCCAGAATTTCTTTGATCCCAGCACCAGTTTTCGCAGAGGCCAGCACTGCCTCGGAAGTATCCAAACCGATTACGTCCTCTATCTCCTGTTTGACCCGCTCTGGTTCCGCACTGGGTAGGTCAATTTTATTAATTACCGGGATAATTTCCAAGTCATTTTCCAGTGCTAAATAAACATTGGCCAAGGTCTGGGCTTCAATTCCCTGGGAAGCATCCACCACCAACAGAGCACCCTCACAGGCGGCCAAACTACGTGACACTTCATAGGTAAAGTCAACGTGACCGGGGGTATCAATTAAATTAAGCTGGTACTCCTGGCCGTCTTCGGCCCTGTGGAACAAACGAACAGCCTGCAGCTTAATGGTAATACCTCGTTCTCGCTCCAGATCCATCTTATCTAGTACCTGCTCAGTCATTTCCCTTTGGGAAAGGGCACCGGTTTCCTCCAGTATTCTATCGGCTAGGGTTGACTTACCGTGGTCAATATGTGCTATAATACAAAAATTTCTAATACGATTTTGGGGGGTTGACATTCTTTACTCCTCCACCTCCGAAAAACGACATACTATTTCATTATAGCATCGGTTACGTGCTGCTTCAACTTGTCTTCTTGGAGGAAACTTGGATAGAGAAAAAATCATTGTCCCTGTACCCACTGATTAACTGCCTTTACTCTTTCAGATGCTAAAAAAGCCTCCCATTTTTCCTCTGCCATTTCTTTTATAAAAATAGTCTTTTCCTTTAATTGGGCGTTGTTTTTAATATCCTGCCATTGTTTTTTTATATTTTTAATGACAAAAATGGTTTTTTCATTGACTTGTGGGTTGTTCTTGACTGCCTGCCAGTTTTGATCCACCCTCTCATATAAGTTACCGGCATATTTTTGCATGGCAACGGTATTGACTTCCAAGGTTTCACCCAATACTTGAATTCGTACGTTACCACTCTCTTCCTGTGAAAAGCTATATAGTTGAACTGGTTGCTCGGGCAAAATAAGGCTATTAAAACATTCATTGGCAATGTAGACACCAAACCCCACCATCAGTACAAAGGCACCAAATAACATAAAGAGTAATGCGTTTCGCAACATAAAAAGGCACCTCCCCAATTTTAGGATGTACCTTTTAATACCTCTCTATACACTTTTTTCTATTTTATCTTCAGAACCTTCATTTGTTTCCTTGGCAGACGGTTCCTTTAGGGCCGGTTTTGTTTGATCCTGACCATCTCTTTTCTTCAACTCCTCCTTGATAATTTCTGCCAAGGCATCCGCCAGCATGACTGCACTGGTTTTAGCTTCTTCGAGGGAGTTATTGTCTGATCCAACTTCAACCAGTATGGCTCCAGGGTGTAAAAATTGATTGTAGCGTCCTTCCTTTACCCGCACTCCCAAACAAAGCCCCGGGTATAACTGGTCTAATTTATCTGCTAATTTACAAGCAAACTGGTAGTTTTGTTTCCAGTTAGGAAAGGGTAGACGAGCATCAGAACCAACAATAATTAAAATAGGTGCAGTTTTTTTCCCCTTTACTTCCACTAAACAATTCTCTCGACTGCGTCCTGCATCCCGATGTATATCCAGCATGGTGATCATGGATGGGTTGTTTGCCACTAACTGTCGAACAGTTTTTTCAGATTCTAAATAGGAGGTAGCATATCTGGCATCATGGACTTTATCCGATAGAGCTACTCGAATGGCGTGCTTTTCCGCCAGTTGCCTTTGTACCTCCTTGGCAACTAATACAACCCCACCTTGTTTTCCGGTTAGTCGGTCGGTACCATCGGTTAAAGAATAGGTTTCTCCGGTGTGGGTGTTATAAATCCCCACCAGTACATCCTTGCTTAGATTCTCAACCAGAGGAGGTTCTTCTAAACCTGCTGTTTCGGAACTAACTGTAATAACCGCAGTCCCCTGAACTTGAGCCAGCATAGGTATCTGAGCTTGTAAAATTGACTCTGGCGTCAGATTAAAACGGGTAACCCCTGCTAACCAATACCATAACGCTGGCCCAGGTCTTTCCATTTCTTCCGGCGTATCTTGCCAGGCCAGTGCGGGCATTGTTGTCAAGATCATACTGCGGGGATCCTGAGATATCTTGGAGAATACCCAGTCAACTGCATTAACCAAGTCCTGTTGGGTCCCTTCGTGCCCAAACTGCACACTATTCATTAGAAAAGTTAACCAAAAGGCAGCAATCAGAAGGAGTGACAGTATTGATAATATTTTCTTTGAACGAAAAACAAAAATCACCCCCTCGGGGCTTGTATATTTTAATAAATATGCCCTATGGGGGATAGGTATGAGAGAAAAATAAAAAGCCCACTCGGGGCTTTTTATAAAACTTTTTAACCTATCTTACAGCGGTCGGCACAACAGCATCAATAAGACCAATGATAAAGGCTGAAATTAACGCACCAAAAATACTAACATTGAGTAAGTTGGGAATGATAAATTGCGCTAGGTAAATAACTACGGCAGCAGTAATAAAGCCAACCAATCCTCTTCTTTGTGGGGATACGCGATCACCCAACAAACTTTCTGCTATGTAGCCCAAGATAGCAATTACCACAGCAGCAATTAAGGCACCAATGAAACCACCTTTTACTACAAAACCTGGAGAAAGCCAACTTACTACAATTAATACTAGAGCGGAAACAATAAAACGAACCACCATTCCTAACAAATAATCACCTCCCTGTTATTCATTCTGTAATTATGATTTACCAAAAGGGAAAACGATATACAAAAGTTGCTTGCATTTTTATTTTATGCGTGGTAAAATACAGTTTGTTGGGGAGGTGAGAAATTTTGCCTAATATTAAGTCTGCTATTAAGCGGGTTGAAATTACAAAAGCACGCACTATTCGTAATGCCAGCATTAAATCCGCTGTTAAAACTGCAATTCGCAGATACGAGGAAGCCCTAGCCAAAGCTGACAAGGAAGTCGCCGAGACTGCCCTGCGTAATGCTATGGTTGCTGTAGATAAAGCTGTAACCAAAGGTGTTTTACATAAAAATGCCGCAGCTAGAAAAAAATCTCGCCTAACCAAGCGGTTCAATAAAATTGCTGGTTAATAATTAAACCACCCTGCGGGTGGTTTTTTTAGTTTGCTACTCCATTTGGCCGAATTGAATTAACATGGTTTCAATGGCTGGTAGAAAATCTCTCTGGCCTTTTTTTATAGCGGCATCAATAGTTGCAATTTCTTGCAAGGCCCATTTCATTCTCTGGGACCCCCCCCGTCGAATTTGTGTTAAGGCCTTTTTGATAACAAAATCATGTATTCCCATTTTTCTAGCAACTTCTCTCTCAGGGGAGCCTTCCCGAAGTAAGGCCTCGGCCTGGAGGGCGATGCGAAGTTGTCGCGCTAAAAGGGCTAAAATTTTAGTCGGTTGTTCCTTAAGAGAAAGAAGTTCTCGAATACCATTTAGAGCCTTAGAAGTATGGCCAGCCACAGCATCGTCCACTACTGTAAAAATATTTTGCTCAATATTGATAACACCAACCTCCCCGACAATGGCGGAGGTTATTTCTTGTTCGCTACCCAAATAGCTGATAAGCTTATTTACTTCATTCTTTAGATTTAATAGACCTAACTTACCGTTGGCTTCTACTATCGCTCTGGCAGCTGAGGGCTCAATTGTTTTACCAGTCCCTTTGACAATTTGGTTAACCCAGGTGATCATTTCGGAGGGCTTTAACATTTTGAAGTCTATAACCTGTCCCTTTGCACTAATTTCTTTGTAGGTCTTCTTGCGACGGTCTACTGCTTCCTTGGCAACAAAGACTAAACAAGTGGTGCTGGCTGGATTATTTAAATACTTTAAGAGAACTGTGTCCTTACCACTTCCTTTGTCCTCGCCTCCGGCTTCATTTTTCCCTTTGCCAGAAAACCATGGAGCATTTTTTACGATGACCAGTCTGCGTTCTGCCATGAAGGGCATGTTTTCTGCAAAAGAAATCACCGTATCAATGTCTGCTTCTTCCCCGTCCAATAGATCCAGGTTAAAATCAGCTGCCTGTGGCAGTAAAAATTCTTTAAATTTCTCCACAGCCTTTTCTTTCAGGTATTCCTCTTCTCCATAAAACAAGTATACCGGAGAAACAACCCCCCGCTGTAGGCTGTTGATCAAACCTTTGTAATATTCCATTTAGTCTGTGCCACCCGGCGTAATCAATTTAGCTTCCACAGAAGATACTTTGCCTTTCATTGTCCCCTTTTTATCTCTCCTGTCATCAATTCGAATAATCGTATTCACCCTAGATGCCCCTGCCATAAAGGGTTGTTCATGCATTTGGCTTACCAACTTTATTATTTCAGTCAATTCCCCTTCGATAATGGTCCCCATAGGGGTTAACTGGTATTTAATATCATTAGCTTGCTGTAATACCCGGACACAGCCAGCAACAAAGCTACTTAAACTAGTACCTCCAGTGCCAAGGGGTATCACTGTTACTTCTACAATTGCTATGATAATCACCTCTTTAAAAATTCATCGCATATATTTCCCCTTAAGTTATTATATTACAGTAACATACAGATCACAAACAGTAGTAGTTGTTTCCATGGGGGGATGATAGATTGATGGACAGAAACACCTTTCGAAATACTGTCTCAGAATATATATTGGACGCTGTGCCCAAGTCCTTAATTTATAACCTAGATAATTTCGGAATTCGGATGAAAAAAGGCGAGTATTGGATTGATCTTTCCCTGGAAAACTTTTATAAAGGGTACTGCCGTCAGAAACCTTCCATGCGGCATATATATATTTCTGAAGTTCTGGCACCCTTTATCAAGGACCTCCGGAGAGAAAGCGGTGTAAATCATCATGATGTAAAGGAAAATATTAATCACGTTTTTCCCCTGATTATAGGTTCCCAGGATAGAAAGGGGATTGTTACCACACCGCTGACAGACAACCTTTTCATCGCCTATGTATTGGATCAAGGAATGCGTATTTTTTTCATTGAAGAAGCAACACTTGACTCCCTTCATATATCAGTGGAGCAAATAAAGCAACTGGCTCTAAAAAATTTTTTTCGGGATCAGACTAAGCCGCTACAAGTATTTGATGAAAAAAGACATATCTATGGTTTTAACTACGGCGATTCCTATGATTCCAGCCGATTACTTTCCATTATCTATAGACCCCAAGAACATGGTATTCCCCCACACCGCAGAGTCTATGTAATGGTGCCGAACCGAGATGTTGTGTTACTGTTTTACTCCCCCGAAGAGAGTGATCTTAGACAGTCCATCATGATTGGTCGCAGTAGTTTTCTTAATAATCCCTATCCTGTGAGCCCCGAGCTTTATCAGGTACGCCAAGGGGTTATTTTGAAGAGTTCTAGATTTTAACTGGTGGTGAACAGCTATTTCTGTATAGCTGTTTTTTATTATCTTTATACATCTAAACTATCCTGGCACAAATTCTCACGGTTTTTAATATGATGTCATAAACTGTTTAGAAGGTGTGATGTAAATGCCCTCTAAGGAAGATACACAACATGATCTTTTGCTCATCATCACAACGGGTCTGTTTTTTCTCTTTGTAACTGGCCTGGCTGTGTCATCAGAAACGGAGGCGCCCATTATTCCTCCGCCATAAAATTACCCAGAGGGGGGAAGGCCCGTGTTTTCACCAAACCATATGGAAATGCTGATGAAGAAGATCATGGACCAATTGGGTTTCCAAATCAATGGGGAAAACAACGGGACTAACAAAAAAAACAAGAACAATAAGTGTAACAAAATAGAGAATTGTCTTCCTACCCTTACCCCCTCGCAAATGTTAGTAATCCTTGGATTGCTGGGAGGAGTCTTTGAAGTAGACTCTGTGCTGGTGGATAAAGACCAAGTGATACAGGTTGTATTAAGTGGTTCCTTAAAAAGAAAAACAGAATTGGAGAAAATAATGGAACAGGTAGGCACTATGCCCTTTGATGATGTCATGAAAGCCATCTTTGGTCGGTATTAATTTTATTTCCCCGTTTGAACCAGCCATTTTGATCCATCGGTGCTTAAGATAATGGCCCCTTGTCGATCTGTGCGGTAGATTTTGCTATTTACTTCTTCTAATGCCTCCAGGGTTTTAACAGACGGGTGATGAAAGCGATTGCCCTTGCCCACCGAAATAATCGCAGCTTTAGGACTCACCCTCTGAAAGAAATCAGGGTCAAAAAAACCACTGCCATGGTGCGGAACTTTCAATATTTCTATATTGGTTATCTCGATGTTCTCCACCAGGTTCTTTTCCGCCTCGGCCTCTATATCTCCGGTTAGTAAAACCGTACGCCCATGGTATTTCAGTAAAAATATTAAACTATTGTTATTGGCATCGGAGCGGGTGCCAATAAATTTATCTTCCGGGCCTAGACATGACATTAACAACTCAGAGTCCAACCTTAGCTCATCCCCTGCTCTGGCGGAACAAAGGGGTATCCCCAGTTTTCCAATCTCTTGCAGTAATTCAGTATAGCCTTCATCGATATGATCTGCCGGCTGCAGCCCGTAGGGCGAAACCATCACCATTCCCACTGACATGGTCTGGATAAGGGTTCTAGCACCGCCAACATGATCTGCATGGGGGTGTGTTAACACTAACACATCCACTTGATTGATGCCTAATCTATGTAAGTAGGGTACGATTACATACTCTCCGGCTCCCCTGCCAGAAAGAAGTTCATTCTGCCAGCCCCCTGTGTCAACCAGCACAATTCGTTTTTCGGGGGTAATGATTAAGGTACTGTCCCCCTGACCTACATCTATAAAATGAACTTCCAACAAACCATGGGTAGGTTTTACCAGCCAAAGGGTCATTATTAAAAGTGCTACCAGAACAAGGGTTTTGTATTTCTCAATCTGCTGATGAGAACCTACTACTTTTTCTCTTTTTTCAGGAAACTGGAATAAATAAAAAGTGAATATCAGTAAAACGTAGTATAGGAAAACCAGCCAGAGGGGTGGGGTAGGAATATAAAAGGAGGCACTGGGCAAAGAGTTGCAAAATTGTACTAATCCAATAAATAAATCAATGAGTGAACTAATACCACTGTTAAAAAGAGAGGTCAGAGGTAAGTAGATCGTACCGATAAGTAAATCCAGTCCACCAAATAACATAATCAGACCCACCAGGTGAACTGTCAGCAAATTGGCCAGGATGGAAACCTGTGAAACAAGGTTAAAGTACAGGGTCACCAGAGGAAGGGTTGCCAGTTGAGCCGCCAGTGGCACTGTGATTAATAAAACAATGGATTTAGGTATTTGATGAAAAAGGTTGTTTAAAACAGGGGTTAGATAAAGCAGACCCCAGGTTGCCACAAAGGAGAGTTGAAATCCAATATCATATAAATCCAGTGGATTAATGGCCAAAATGATTCCGGCAGCCGTAGCCAGCGTTGTAGGCCAATCATTCTGTCGTCCCAGGTGGCGGGCCAGTAAAAGTAAAACCGCCATCAGGGTGGCACGTAAAACCGCGGGTCCCAGCCCTGTCATTATGGCGTAAAAAATTAGTAAAGGAATGGTCACCGGGGCGGTAAAGCGAGCAGGTACTTTTAACAAACGTAGCACTTGCAACAGCATAGCAGCCACCAAGCCAACATGATAACCTGAGACACTGAGAATGTGTACCAGCCCAGTCTGGTTAAAGGCTAATTGTACATCCTGGGGTATTTCCCCACGGGTACCAAAGAGCAAGCCCTTTAGTATGACAGCTTTCTCTTTAGACAGGGTTTTATCATAAATACTTTCCAGGTGATTTCGTAAAGCAAAGGCAATACGAAAAATAAAGCTGCCCTCACCCCTGCGGAGGACTTTGATATCTTCGGATTTCTTTACAACCATGTTGGCAGCAATACCCTGTCGATTTAGCCAAGTTCGGTAATCGAAGGCCCCAGGGTTACCTGGAGGTTCCGGCACCACCACATAGCCTGTTAACCTCAGAATATCTCCGTATTGATATCTCTTGGTTTTTTCCGGCACCTTGACCCGCAGAATCCCTGAAACCTTTTTTATCTTGCCCCCATACTTAGCCTGCTGAACTTTTAATTTGTAGAAAGTTGCTTCGGGTCTGCGGTCCGGTTGATCAATAACAATTCCGGTTGCTTGAATATTAGTTCCCTTAAAATCCATCAGCGGTGTGGCCACCACGGACAGCTTGATAGTTGTTAGGGCCATTCCAAGACAGATACAAGCACAAAAAAGGACCCAAGTGTTATAACGCCAGGTCCTGATGATGCCGATTCCTGCAACTATGCAGGTGAAAACCGCTGCTCCCATCGCAACGAGTATATTAACTTTAAGGACAGAGGTTACCATAATACCCAGCATAAAGGCCAGTATCATAAAAACCAGGGGGCGCTGCATATATTAAACCCCAGTATACTTTTGCTGGTAACGAATTACTTTCTGTATATATCGAGTAGTTTCCTCATAGGGAGGTATCCCTCCATAACGTTCAACAGCCCCAGGACCAGCATTATAGGCCGCTAAGGCCTTGTTTACATCACCATCGAAGCGTTCCAGCATGGATTTTAAATAGCGGACGCCACCATCAGCATTTTGTTCTGGATCATAGGGATTTTTTACTCCTAGATCGCGGGCCGTGCCAGGCATCAGTTGCATTAAACCCATGGCCCCGGTCCGGGAAGTTACCCTGGGATTAAAGTCAGATTCCGCCCGGGCCACAGCCTTACAAAGGGCAGGATCTATGCCATGACGTAAAGCTGATTTTTCCACCATAGCCTCATATTCCCGCACAGGTCCAACTGCAGCACGAAAAGAAGCTGCTGCTGCGGCAGCAGAAGCCCTAGCTTGTTTACTAGGCAGGAAAGGCACCTCTGCCAGATTCACGCCGGGATTTAAAGGCAAGGTATTCCCCCTTACTCCAGCCTTAGCAGCAATAAGCTTAGCCAACATCAGAGAAAATTCCGCTGATTGTTCACTTTTATTTTCCTGTGTACCATTTATACCAATTTCCAAGGCCTGTAGCCTTATCAATTGTGCCACTAAACTTGCATCCATTTGTTCACATCCTGTACCAATTCTTTATGGTTTGCTATTGTAAGGTTATACGGTGCTGTAAATCCTCAAACTTTTTATCACCGATACCTGAAACATTCTTTAAATCTTCAGTGCACTGAAAGGGACCGTTAGCCTCTCGGTGCTGAATAATTCGCTCCGCCAATGCCGGCCCAATACCGGGCAAGCTATCCAACTCCTGTGGTCCTGCGGTATTGATGTTGACCAAACCCGTTCCCTGGGCAACGGTCGGCGTCAATGGTTTGCTCGCCTTAAGGGCTACCCCCTGTGACGGTACATTATCCATTTGATTTGGACGTTGTTCCGACGCCTGTTGTTCCGCTTTACTGGGAATCGGCAGTTTCTGCCCATCTTTCAAGGGTGCCGCCAGATTCAACATGCTTAGGTCTGCATCCTGTGTAGGAACCGCCAGCTTTAGGGCATCATGAACCCGGCTGCCCGCAGGTAAGTGATAGACATCTGGTTTCTCAACGGCCCCGTCCACATGAACTTGAATTTCTGTTTCCTCTTTGCCCGTTCTCATACTGTCAGAGGACTGGGAGTTTACCAGTTCCACCCCTGTGTTCGCCCGGCTGGCAAACTGATAGCCCGCTAAATAAAGCACAACAGCCATAATTATCAGAATAATCACTTGTTCTTTTCGACCCAGGTTTGGCATGTCAAAAACCTCCCCACAGTGGGTTAAGACCAATAATTCTATGGATATTTCTACTTTCAGTGACATTTTCCTCCTAATCTACGTTATACTTTAGGAAAAAATGTAAAAACCTTATCCTAAATAGGATAAGGCTAGGGAATACGGACAAGGAGCTATTGGTATTCTGTTAACACCAGCAAAACGACTTATCAGAGCAGCAGTGTTAACAGAATACGTTTATGGTTCTTAAAATAGAGCATACCTAAAAGGCTAACAAACTATTCCCGGGCTCTGTCATCATTTTGGCAATCCACCAAGAGTTGCCCCCGGGTATTTAATGTGGCCAAAAGGACATGCTTTGGATGAATACCCTTTTCTGCTAACTTTTCCTTCAACCATTTTTCAGTTAGGTTTATGTTATGAAGGTTTTCTTTCAAAACATCTCCATCCATCACCAGTACATTGGGTAATCCTTCATATTCAGTGTCAATTCCCAGATCCGCCGGTGTTACTGGCCTTTTCTGTGATTTTGGCAAAACACTTAACCTTCCCGAGGGCTCCAAAATGGCATACTCAATATCTTCTATATTATAGAACCCTTTTTCCCTTAATTGGCTTAACAAATCGTCCAGATTATAGCGGGAAGAACGCATTTCGTGCCTTAACAGGTGTCCGTTTTCAATGATAATCTGGGGAGAACCATAAAGTATTTTTCTCAGAGGGCGATTCACCAGGGCTAGATAAGAAAAAACCACTTCCAGAATACCCAATGTAACCAGGGGAATGATCCCATGCCAGATTGGAATGGACTGGGCTCCCATGGGAATAGCTGCTAATTCCGCTAAAATAATTGCTACTACAAAATCAAAGGTAGATAGCTGACCTATCTCCCTTTTTCCCATCAAGCGTACAATAATAAGAACCGCAAAATATATAACAACTGTACGCCAAACATGAGGAAATAATCCCTTTAAAGCTTCCTCCAAATTTATAACCTCCCACAGACATACTCGTCTTATTATGCAGCGGGAGGTTTTTGACTATGCACTTATTTTGATTTGATAAGTTTACTTTTGGGGACTGGAAAAACACCACCTCTAACTGCCCTGGCATCAGATATATTGAAGAAAATTCCTGGCTGTATTTCGTCCAAGATTTGAGTAGCCAATTTTAAATTGCTTCTTTTTAGTAATACAAATAAAATGGTTCGCTCACCATTCCTACCACAGCCAGAAACAGTTGTTACACCAAAGCCCTGCTCCCGAAATCGATTGCACAATTCAGTAGTATTCCCAGGCGAGGGGTATACCTGCATGGAAAGGTGTCCCACTGCCAGCCACTCTTCAATTAACGAACCAATGAAATTACCTGTGGCAAAACCCCCAGCGTAAGCAATTATCTTTACTGGATCATCAATACCTCCACTTAAGGCCTTTCCCAATGCCACAATGAAAATACTAACTTCTACAAACCCCACCATACTTGCAATGAGCTTCCGACCACGCATCAGCATTAGTAAGCGTATAACATCCAGTGACATATCCGCCACTCTGGCAAAAAATATAAAAAAATAAGCTCCTAAATGAGACAGACCCAAATCCACAATTTTCACCTCATGTTTTAAATATAGTAGAAAAAAATTAAAGACACCTGTTAGGGTGTCTTTAGTTTTTGCCTTCTCATTTTACCACAATGTTTAATAATTTGCCTGGAACCGGAATAATTTTAACAATTTGTTTGTCGCCAATCAGTATTTTAACCGACTCCATATCCATAAGATATTGCTGCATTTCCGCCGGCTTCATATTGGCAGGTATATTTAACCTTTCCCGAACTTTACCATTAATTTGAACAGCAACCTCCACTTCGTCCTCCACCAGTGCTGCGCTATCAAAGGTGAGCCAAGGCTGTTTGTGCACACTGCCTTGATGTCCGGTGGCCGACCAAAGTTCCTCGGCAATATGGGGCGCAAAGGGAGCCAGTAGAATGATGGTACTGTTAACGGCTTCGGCCAATACCGCTGTATCCCGTTCCACTGCCGCAACCTTATCACGGTAGGTATAAATTCCATTAACCAGTTCCATGATGGTACTGATGGCAGTATTAAAGTTAAAGCGGCCACTAACATCCTCAGTTACCTTTTTAATGGCATAGTGAGTTAAACGTCGCATTTCTTTGTGTACACCCACATAAGCATTAACACTTGAAATGGCTGGAGCTCCAGCTACTTCGTCTTTCAGGGAATAAACCAATCGCCATACACGGTTAAGGAATCGGTGGCTTCCTTCTACCCCCCTGTCACTCCACTCCAAATCCCTTTCAGGTGGAGCGGCAAAAAGGATAAACATCCTTGCAGTATCAGCACCATAGCGGTCAATAATTTCTTCTGGACTTACCACGTTGCCCTTTGATTTGGACATTTTGCTGCCATCCTTTAAAACCATACCCTGGGTAAGTAGGTTTTCAAAGGGTTCTTGTACATTCACCAGACCCAGATCATAGAAAACCTTGGTAAAAAACCGGGAATACAGTAGGTGCAGGATCGCATGCTCAACACCCCCGATATACTGGTCAACATTCATCCAACGATCAGCTTTATTTTTATCCCAAGCATACTCTGTGTCTCTGGAACTGGTATAGCGCAGATAATACCAAGAAGAGTCCACAAAGGTATCCATTGTGTCAGTTTCTCTTTGGGCAGGTCCACCACATTGAGGGCAAGTGGTATGAACAAAGTCTGGCCTACCCTTTAGGGGTGACTCACCGGTTGGCTTAAAGGCCACATCGGTGGGCAATATTACCGGCAGTTGATCCTCTGGTACCGGTACAGTTCCACATTTTTCACAATAAACAATGGGGATAGGGGTACCCCAATAACGCTGGCGGGAAATTAGCCAATCCCTTAATCGATAGTTGACAATTCCTTTACCGATCCCCTTTTCCTCGGCGTATTTAATCACCTTTTTTATACCTTGACGGTTGGGACTTCCATCAAAGGGACCGGAATGAACCATAATTCCGTCTGCGGTATAGGCTTCCTTCATATCCTCAACCCTAATTTCCTTATCCTGGGCAGGATAAATAACAACTTTTATTGGTAAATTGTATTTATGAGCAAATTCGAAATCACGCTCATCGTGGGCAGGCACGCCCATCACAGCACCAGTACCATAGTGGTATAGAACATAATTGGCTATCAAAATGGGTACTCTCGCACCGTCAAAGGGGTTAATACAGTAGGCCCCAGTAAAAACGCCCTCTTTATCAGAACTGGTACGGTCTAATTCAGTTAATTTGTTTACTCGGTTAACAAAGCCAATGACCTCTGCCTCCTGAGGTCTACCAGCAATCAGCTTGGCTACCAGTGGATGTTCCGGCGCCAAAACCATATAGGATACACCGTAGACCGTATCCGGACGGGTGGTAAAGACGGTAATGCTTTCATCACTTCCCTCTACTTGAAAGGTTAGCTCAGCACCTTCACTACGACCTATCCAGTTTTCTTGCATAATCTTAACTTTATCGGGCCAACCCTTTAACAATTTTAAGTCATTAAGCAAACGCTGGGCGTATTCTGTAATTCGGAAAAACCATTGGTCTAACTCCTTTTGTTCAACCACGGCACTGCATCTTTCACAAGCACCGTCAACCACCTGTTCGTTGGCCAGAACGGTGGCACAATCCGGACACCAATTAACCCGAGCGTGTTTTTTATAGCATAGGCCCTTTTTATAGAGTTGAAGGAACAACCATTGTCCCCATTTGTAATATTCAGTATGACAGGTAGCTACTTCCCGGTTCCAATCATAACTTAAGCCAAGTTGTTTTAACTGGCTTCTCATATGTGCAATGTTATCCCAAGTCCAAGTGGCCGGGGCAATACCATGTTTAATAGCAGCATTTTCTGCAGGTAAGCCAAAAGCATCCCAACCCATTGGATGTAGTACATCGTAACCCTGCATGGTTTTAAATCTGGCCACTACATCACCAATGGAATAGTTCCTTACATGACCCATGTGCAGTTTACCGGAGGGGTAAGGAAACATTTCCAAGCAGTAATATTTAGGACGCTCTGAAAAATCCGGAACTTGATAGGTATTTTCCTTATTCCAGTCCTCTTGCCATTTTTTCTCTATTTCCTTGAAGTCGTAGTGCTCTTGCAAAGTACTTCCTCCTAGTCACTATTGCTATTTTTGAGTAATTTATGAATAGTTACATTCCTCGCAAATTTTACCATGATTACTACTTTATTTCAATAAAACAACCTTAAAACAATTGGGTGGATAGTTCGTATAAATACTAATTGTGTATCCCTCTAAGTTAAATCAAGAGAAAAATATATAAACCTCTCATCCCAAAAGGGACGAGAGGTTTTCCCGCGGTACCACCCTGATTGGTAAGCAATCTCTTACCCTCTTGTGAGCTGTATCGGGCAAACCCGGTTTAAGGTACTTTATTTCCCTCAAACAACTCCGGGGCGAGTTCAGTAATTTTACCCACCGCCTTACACCTACCAGCGGCTCTCTGTAGGGTTACACCACTTACTGCTCCCCATCTACGTTTCTAGTGATATTTATTTCTATATTATATAATGAACATTATAATTTCACCAACCAACTATGTCAACGGATGTTTTTTTACCCCTTAGCAGACATTTCCACTACGTTGGCATCTCCCCAAAGCCTTTCTAGGTTGTAGAAACTTCTATCCATTTCTTGGAATATATGAACCACTATATCACCATAATCTAACAAAATCCAACTACCCTCTCGAAAACCCTCCATGCGAAGCAATTTAACCCCTGCTTCCTTTAGCTTTTCTTCGATATGCTCAGCCACGGATTGTACCTGGGTGCTAGAACGTCCAGTACAGATTAAAAAATAATCACAGATGATGGAAATTTTACTGATATCTAAAACGGTAATATCCAGCGCCTTTTTCTCGTTAGCTGCTTGGTGGGCTATATCAACAATTTCCTTTGGGCTTAGTGTCAAAAAGACCCCTCCTTATGCTTATTGGGTATTAACCCTATTATATCCTATTCCACTATTTTCTAAAGAAACCCCTTGCAACTAAAATTGCATTTCTTGCTTTTACACTGGTGGGATGAAGCAAACAACCAATCTTTAAGGCATAGCGGATACTTTCATCAAAACAGCTTAACAGAGCGGTATCCAGATCTTGCGCCGCCTGGCGTCTTATCTCATCGACGCCGGAATGTCGTCGGTTTGGTTCTATTTTATCTGCTACAAATATTATTTTATCCAGTTGATTCATGTATTCTGAACCCACCGTATGAAGGGCGATGGCATTTAAAATCTCCGGGTCGGTAATGCCATACTCATCTCTGGCCATCACAGCAGCCACCGGACCATGCAACAATAAAGGCATGGCAAAACCAAACTCACTGACTGCTAAGTTTGCCTTTTTCGCCCGCTGCAGCATTTCATTATCATCAAAATCCCTGGCAATATCGTGCAGTAACCCGGCAAGCCCAGCCTTTAAAGGATCTGCACCGTACTTGCGAGCCAGTTTTTCTGCAGTCTCTGCCACACCCAAGGAGTGCCGAAAACGTTGTTCAGGCATGATTAGACTTAGCTGTTCTTTTAAAAAACTTATATTCACCATTGCACCCTCCGCTAAATAATTTTAAAAACCTCCTATCCCGGAGGAATGGAGGTTTTGTCTGTTTAAACTTGGCCAGCTTCGCGGCTTTTTGCTTCGTTGACAGTGATAACCCGACCACCCAATTCAGTTCCGTTAAGGGCTGCAATCATTTTGTCTGCATCAGTATCATTAACCTCAACAAAACCAAAACCACGGGAACGACCGGTTTCTCGATCTGTAATAACCCTGCTACTGAGAACTTCACCATATTGTTCAAAAGCACTGGCTAAATCCTCTGCTTTAGTAGACCAAGGTAGATTTCCAACGTATAAAGTTGCCATAAAAGTCACCTCTTTCAATGGTTCTTTGGTTACTTGTCTGCGTTGAATGTATTATTTGCATTTAACTCGGTCTAAATGCAGAGGGATTCAGCTAAGATATTTCCAATTGAGGTAAAGAAAACTTGCCTAATCTAGTGCATAAAGGCCATTTTTAAAAATATAATCTTCAACAGGTTCTGGCAATAGGTATTTGATACTTCTACCTTCCTTTGCCCTTCTCCGAATATCACTGGATGAAATGGATAATGCCGGTACCTCCAACGGTAAAATCCTTTTTAGAATATCCGGATGTAATAAATTTAAGATTTCTTTTAAGTTACTTAAATCATAGCCCGGCCTAGTGGCGGCAATAAAATTGGTCATGCTTAATAACCTTGGGGCATCCTTCCAGGTTAAAATTTCAAGGACAGCATCTGCCCCTGTAATAAAATAAACTTGTTTAATACCATATTGATTTATTATTTCCTCCACTGTATCAACAGTATAGGAAAAACCTTGCCTTGCTACTTCAATGGTAGATACTTCAAAATATGGGTTACTGAACGTTGCCAAGCGGGTCATTGCTATCCGATGCTGTGCATCGGATATTTCTTTATCTTGCTTATGGGGTGGTTTGCCCGCCGGTACAAAAACCACTTTATCCAGGTGAAACCTTTGTCTTACTTCCTCAGCAACCACCAAATGTCCGTAATGAATTGGGTCGAAGGTTCCTCCCATAAGACAAATTTCTTGCATGTGTAATATCCTTTCACCTTTAACTAACGTCATTTTAATGGTAATTTTATCAAAAAGCAACCAGACATGATAAATAGCTTTACTAAATATTAATTACCATTGGTCGATCCTTCGCTTTTTAATGCCGTAATGGCTCTGGTTATTTTTTCATAGGTACGCTGCAACCCCTCAGAAATAACCCGTGTATCTCCAATGACAGCCATGAAATTAGCATCCCCGTCCCAGCGAGGTACAATGTGAACATGAAGATGCCCGGGTATCCCAGCCCCGGCTACCTTACCAAGATTGATGCCAATATTAAAACCATGTGGGTTACCAAAGGCTCTCCGAAGGGCTTGCACCATGAATTGTGTCATTTTATGTAATTCGAGCAATTCTTCATCAGTAAGCTCTGTAATATCTCCCACATGTCTTTTGGGGGCAATCAGGAGGTGTCCGTTATTATAAGGGTACAAATTCATAATAACAAAGGTCTTATCTCCCCGGTAAATCACAAGATTTTCTTCGTCCTGATCCGAGTTTAGCTTTTCACAAAAGATGCACCCTGTTTGGGGTTTTCCGATATAAATAGATCGCCAGGGGGCCCACAAATTTTCCATACTATCATCTCCCGTTTCTTCTTTAAAACATATTTTTCTTTTTTATTTGTTAAATACCTTCTAAATAAAAAGATCTTGTTCTATTAAGGATTATTCTGTTAAAATATTGTATTTCATATTTGATTCTGCGGGAAACTTTATAAAGAATATAAGCCTCAGAAAGGAATCGAATAGCTGATGACCTATTTTTTATTACTGGCCAGTCTTGGCATTATTTTACTTAGTGCAGAGGTTTTTACAAATGGTGTTGAATGGTTGGGAAAAAAATTAAATTTATCCGAAGGAGCTGTGGGTAGTCTGCTTGCCGCTGTTGGTACTGCTCTTCCGGAAACCATGATCCCAGTAATGGCGATTTTATTTGGTTCTGGTGATATGGCCGATGAGGTGGGTATTGGCGCCATCCTTGGTGCGCCCTTCATGCTTTCCACTTTAGCCCTGGCCATTACGGGTATTTCTGCCATGATTTGGAAGGTCAAGGGTAAACCCCGGGAGAGTATGTTCATTGACCGGGATGTCATGGCCAGGGACCTTAAGTTTTTTTT
The DNA here is from genome assembly GCF_000016165.1 of Desulforamulus reducens MI-1. Lineage (GTDB taxonomy): Bacteria > Bacillota > Desulfotomaculia > Desulfotomaculales > Desulfotomaculaceae > Desulfotomaculum > Desulfotomaculum reducens. The sequence continues at coordinate 2,740,947 of NC_009253.1, forward strand.
GCTTGTGTACAGTATAGCTGTGTTGGCAGGCATCTTTACCGATGGCTTTAAACCACTGGTAGCATTATTTCTAGTATTGGCTTACTTCTATTATGTATACAAAACCCTTGGTTGTGAAGGTGGTCAATGCGAAGCCTTAAATCCCTTGTATCTGGCAAAGAAAAACCCCGACCCGTCCACTCCCATTGTGGTGCTGCAAGTGGTTATTGCCTTGATCGGTATTGTTATAGGAGCCCACTTGTTTGTACAAGAGATTGAGGTTTTGGCCTCTATCTGGGGTATTCCTGCTTTTATTTTATCTCTAATCATCGCTCCCATTGCTACAGAACTTCCAGAAAAATTCAACAGCGTCATTTGGGTGCGACAGGGTAAAGATACGCTGGCCCTTGGTAACATTACCGGTGCTATGGTGTTTCAGAGTTCCATTATACCGGCCATAGGGATTCTTCTGACTCCCTGGAAGTTATCACAATTGGGTATTATTTGTGCCATCCTTGCCCTTGCATCTGCGGGTACAGTTTTTATCCTGCTTAGGTTAAGGGGAGAAATCAGACCCCTGACCCTGGCCTTCAACAGTGTGTTTTATATGATTTTTATTGGAACGGTTATTGTTATGTATTAGAAGTCAAATAGAAGCGTCCAAGAAATCTTGGACGCTTCTCATTTTATTCTTTCTTGGTTATTAGTTTTAACTTAGCCGGGATATTGGTATCCACCTTTTCGCCTTTAACGACCCTTTGGGCCGTTTCTACACCCAGCTGACCGATTAATTTCGGCTGTTGAGCCACTGTGGCAGCCATTTTACCATCGTTAACCGCATTGACAGCATCGTCATTACCATCAAAGCCAACCACCATAATATCCTTTTTAGCAGCGGCGACTGCCTGCAGGGCGCCCAGTGCCATTTCATCGTTGTGAGCAAATACTGCGTTAATTTCCGGCTGGCTTTGCAGAATATTTTCCATTACCCGAAGGCCTTTAGAACGATCAAAGTCCGCTGGTTGCTTGGCCACAACTTTGATGTTTTTTTCTTTATCCATCACTTCATGGAAGCCCTGTCCACGGTCCCTGGCGGCAGAAGTACCGGCAATTCCTTCTAGCTCAACCACTTTGCCTTTACGGTCCAATTGTTTGATAATGTACTCGGCAGCCATTCTACCACCGGCCACATTGTCCGAGGCAATATGGGAGGTTACGGTACCACCGTTTACATTACGGTCCAGCGTAATAACAGGAATTTTAGCTTCGTTGGCGTCTTTTACTGCGGTTACTAACCCATCACTGTCGGTGGGGTTTAACAGAATAATATCAACCTTTTGCTGAATTAAATTTTCTACTTGTGAAACCTGTTTGGATGCATCGTCCTGGGCATCCACAACCACCAGTTCAGCATTCATTTTATCCGCTGCAGCTTTTGCGCCATCCCTCATATCTACAAAAAATGGGTTGTTTAATGTGGATACGGCAAGGCCAATAGTCATTTTATCCTTTTCTTCAGTGGCCGCCTTGGGACTTTCCTTTGGTTCCTCCTTTTTCTGGGCACAACCAATGACCAAACCTATCATAAGTATAAGACTGCCTAACACAATTCCAAGTTTCCAAAATTTCTTCATGCTAGTTTCCTCCTATTGTTAAGATATACTTAAATATGTAAAAAGAATCGTTACCCCATCACCTCCCCACAGCATTCCGTCGGTCTAACAGAACCGCAACCAAAATGATAAGACCTTTGACAGCTTGCTGGTAGAAGGAAGACACGTTTAGCAGATTTAAACCATTATCGATCACTCCAATGATTAAAGCACCAATTAAAGTACCGATTACACCGCCCTGCCCTCCAGTTAAGCTGGTGCCACCAATAACCACAGCAGCAATGGCATCTAACTCGTAGCCTATGCCTGCGGTGGGCTGGGCAGACAACAATCTGGAAGATAAAATAACTCCCGCCAACCCGGCCAATAAACCACTAATAGAGTAAACCATAATTTTATAGTGGTTGGTTCGTATACCACTTAGAATAGCTGCCTCTTCGTTTCCCCCCAGGGCAAAGATTCTTCTGCCGGGAGTCATCTGGGTTAATACAAACCAGGCCAGAAGTACAATAACACTGGTAATAATGACGGGTGTTGGTATGGCTCCTAAATACCCTCCCCCTAGTTCATTAAAGCCTTCGGCCACAGCACGCACGGGTCTTCCTTCGGTATAAATGAGGGTGGCACCCCTAAATAATGTCATGGTTGCCAAGGTTGCAATAAAGGGTGCCACCCTCCCATAGGCCACGATGGTTCCATTTACAGTTCCTGCCAGTAGACCAATCAAACAGGCATACAACACAACCATTAAGGTAGTGTTTCCTTGTCCCAAAAAACCTGCCCCCAAGGCACCGGCTAAAGCCAAGATGGATCCTACCGAAAGGTCAATTCCACCAGTTAGTATTACAAAGGTCATGCCCACACCCAACAGGGTATTAATGGACACCTGCCTAGCTACATTCAATAGATTTGATGTGGTAAAGAATCGGTCGGATAAGAAGGTTAAGGCTACGATAATGATTAATAATCCTAGAAATGGCCCTAAGTGATAGCGCTGAATTATGTTCCTTGGGCTTCCCATTGCACACCTCCTGTGGCACAGTACATAAATGCTTCTTCTGTTATCTCATCCCGAGTAAAGTGCCCAGTTACTCTTCCTTCATACATTACGTAAACCCGATCACTCATCCCCATAAGTTCCTGTAAGTCTGAAGAAATCAATAAAATTCCCAATCCCTGGGTTGTAAGGCGGTTCATTAATTCATAAATTTCCACCTTTGCACCTACATCTACACCCCTGGTGGGCTCATCTAAGATTAAAATTTTTGGTTTTGTCTCCAGCCATTTGCCAAAGACTACTTTTTGCTGGTTACCACCACTGAGACTTTTCACTGGTTGTCCCGGACCCGAAACCTTAATCTTCAAAATACTAATATATTTTCGGGTCATTTCCGATTCCTTGACTCTGTCGATGATCCCCAGTCGGGAACGTGCATGCAAGGTTGGTAGGGCTAGGTTCCCCTGTACACTAAAGGGAAGGATTAGTCCTTCATCTTTCCGATCTTCAGTAACCAGTGCAAGACCGTGTTTAATGGCTTCCGCGGGGTGTTTAAAACAGCCTTGAAATATTACTCCTTCCTGTCCCATAATTGAAACACTTCCCTGTACAGGGTCTAAACCGAAAATGGCCCTGGCCAATTCTGTTCGCCCGGCCCCCATTAATCCTCCAATCCCAACAACTTCCCCGGCCTTAAGCTCAATGCTTACATCATCTAATGCTTTATTTTTAAAATTATGTACCTTTAGGATTACCTGACCGGGTTTGCTAATGGTTTTAGGGAAGCGTTCACTGACTTCTCTTCCAACCATTAGAGCCACCAACTCATCAATGGATGTCTCAGTAATTTTTAGAGTATCAATATAGTTCCCATCCCGCATCACAGTTACCCGGTGACAGATTTGAAATAATTCCTCCATCCGGTGGGAGATATAAACGATGGATACCCCCTGCTCCACCAAGTTTTCCATAATTTTAAATAGCTTTGCCTTTTCTTTCTCTGTTAAGGCTGCTGTGGGTTCATCCATGATTAATAGCTTTGCTTTTCTGGATAGAGCTTTAGCAATCTCAACCAGTTGCTTCTCCCCTACACTTAATTGGGCTACAGGGGTCTTGGGGTGAACTTTCAAGCCTACTTGTTCGGTAAACTTACGGGCTGCTTCAATCAAAACAGACCAATTGATTATACCCATTCTGGCATAGGGGCCTTCGCCGCCTAAAAAAATATTCTCTGCAATACTCAGGTGGGGTACCAGATTAAATTCCTGGTGAATCATGACGATTCCCAATTCCTCCGCTTGCTTGGAACCCTTAATCTGGGTTTGTTTACCCTCATAAAATATGGCACCACTATTCATGGTGTAAATTCCAGTAAGAATCTTCATAAGGGTTGACTTACCAGCACCATTCTCCCCTAATAGGGCATGTATCTCTTTTTTATTAACCGTTAGATGTACACCATTTAAGACTTTGGCTCCTGGAAAATCTTTGGTAATATCCTTCATTTCCAGTAACTGCAAGATATGCCCCCCTTTAAAATGCCACCCCAGAATAAAGTATTACATTGGCATAGGGTGTCCACTCACCGGTACGTATAACGGCCCGTGCCCTCTGACTTAGACTTTTTAACTGTTCGTGTGAGACTACCTCTAATGAAACTGGTGTTACTTCATCAGCAATGGACTTTACCAAAGACTGATTAACCTGTAATTCATCAGCTATTACTACTCTCTCAACTACCATTTCGTAAAGAATAACCTGTAGCACAGGCAACAAGGGTGGTATCCCCTTAGTCACAGCCAGGTCAATGCAGTTAACTCCTGGAGGTACTGGTAAACCACTATCTGCAACCACAATGGCATCCCTATGCCCTAGGCTGGCAATTAAGGCAGCTAAATCCCGGTGTAATACTCCTTGTTTCTTCATAACTGGTGTCCCCCTATAAAATTTTCAACTTCCTGGCGGTATGGCAGAGAGGTTTGGGCTCCTTCTTTTCCTACTGATAAAGCTGCCACTGCACTGGCAAACTTGACGGCTTCTTTAACGCCCTTCCGTTCCGCCAGAGCTACACTAAATCCCCCAATAAAGGCATCCCCCGCTGCAGTGGTATCCACTGTTTGAACACGATAGGCCGGTACATTAACCATCTCTGTCTTAGAGGCTATGGTTACCCCTTTTTCTCCTCTGGTTACAATTAAACTGTTCTTTACCTCCTTTCTTAAAGTTACATAGTCATTATCCGGCGAGCCACCCAGCAGAATTGCTTCATGCTCATTGGGCACGAGGTAATCAACGTAACTAAACCATTCTTTGGGTAAAGGCTGGGCCGGGGCAGGATTCAAAATAATTGGTTTGCCATGCTTTACACTCAACATAATAGCCTTATCAATGGTTTTTATGGGAATCTCTAACTGCAGTACAACTACATCTGTCGTGACAAAGTTTTGCTCCCATTCTGACAAATCTGCTTCAGTTATTTCAAAATTAGCTCCAGGAACCACCACAATCTGGTTATTGCCCCTTTGATCCACATTGATTAAAGCTACTCCGGTGCTAGTCGGTACCCTCTTTATCCCACTGGTATCAATATGATCTTCCTTTAAAGAATCTAAAAGACAATCTCCGTATTGATCCTTGCCAACCGCACCCAACATAACAACCTTGGCCCCTAGTCTGGCTGCTGCCACCGCCTGATTAGCACCCTTGCCGCCAGGAACGGTGTTAAAACTATTTCCTAAAACGGTTTCCCCCACTGAGGGAATTCTTTCAGAATAACTGACAAGATCCATATTAATACTGCCAACTACCAATATTCCCGGTGTTGTCACAGACCTGTCCTCCTTAAATAGCCTAGTTCTAAGTTATGGTTAATTTAGGGTAGACATTTTTCAACCTACCTATTCCTTGCCCAATCTCTATAACTATCATGGGTAATTCAAAACTTTTTATACTTTTGATATTGCCGAAAAATAAAAACCCCGCCATCGGTGGATGACAGGGTTTGTTAAGAAACCTTTTTTAAATGTATATTTTTACATCTTGCAGTCACTACTTGTTTAAATTATTCAACAATACTTTGGCTGTACTGATATTGGTAGCAATGGGTATATTATGGACATTACAAATACGGCTTAACGCATTAATATCAGGTTCATGGGGTTGGGGAGTCAATGGATCTCGCAGAAATATGACTAACCCAACTTCACCCTGGGCTATTTTGCCGCCGATTTGTTGATCACCACCCAAAGGACCGGACATATAACACGTTACATCCAGACCTACCTTTTCTTTTATTAAACTACCTGTTGTTCCTGTGCCAATTAAATCATGCTGACTTAACTGCAGTTGAAACTCCTTATCCAAGGCATTTTCAGAATTTTTCACATAACTAAAGGCTAGCCTATAGTGATTCTCTTTATGTTTGATAACATACTCTGCTATTTGTTTTTCTAAGATGTTTTTATTCATCCTCCTAAGCCTCTCCCTTAAGATATAGATACGTATCTTTTTTATGTATACACTAAATAGATGCCTAAGATAAATGAAAAAGTTTTAGATTTTTGATAAAAATATATAAAATAACCCTACAGTTGTAACAACTGTAGGGTTATTAAAATTACTCTGGCGACGACCTACTCTCCCAGGAGCGTGAGCTCCAAGTACCATCGGCCCTGGAGGGCTTAACTGCTGTGTTCGGGATGGGAACAGGTGTACCCCCTCCGGTATCGCCACCAGAAACTTTATGCTATTGGGTATTACTTTTAGGTCAGCCATGGACTGTGGGCCATGTGCCATGAGCTTTTTGGCTTTTCCTTTGAGCAAACAATTTATGTTCTCTCAAAACTGAACAGCTATTTAGTATTGCGTCATATATTTTCAACCTTAGCTCACGGCTCATGGCACATGGCCTAAGGCTTGTTTTTGGTCAAGAACTCGATCTATTAGTACCGGTCAGCTGAAAACATTGCTGCTCTTACACTCCCGGCCTATCTACCATGTAGTCTTCATGGGATCTTACCCTTCTCGAAGTTCGAAATTCGTGGTTCGAAGTTCGATCTAAGTATTTCTTTTGGGTCTTTATTTTTAACAACCCAAAATTCTTACCCAAATTCGAACATCGAATGTCGAAACTCGAACTTCGAGAAGGTGGGAAACCTCATCTTGAAGGAGGCTTCGTGCTTAGATGCTTTCAGCACTTATCCCTTCCGGACTTAGTTACCCAGCACTACCGTTGGCACGATAGCTGGTACACCAGCGGTCCGTCCATCCCGGTCCTCTCGTACTAGGGACAGCTCTTCTCAAGTTTCCTGCGCCTGCGACGGATAGGGACCGAACTGTCTCACGACGTTCTGAACCCAGCTCACGTACCGCTTTAATGGGCGAACAGCCCAACCCTTGGGACCTACTTCAGCCCCAGGATGCGATGAGCCGACATCGAGGTGCCAAACCTCCCCGTCGATGTGGACTCTTGGGGGAGATAAGCCTGTTATCCCCGGGGTAGCTTTTATCCGTTGAGCGACGGCCCTTCCACTCAGAACCGCCGGATCACTAAGCCCTACTTTCGTACCAGCTCGACTTGTTGGTCTCGCTGTCAAGCTCCCTTTTGCCTTTACACTCTAACGTGCGATTTCCTTCCGCACTGAGGGAACCTTTGGGCGCCTCCGTTACCTTTTGGGAGGCGACCGCCCCAGTCAAACTGCCCACCTGACACTGTCCTCATTCCAGCTTCATGGAATTTAGTTAGAATTTCAATATCTAAAGGGTGGTATCCCAACGCTGACTCCACCTACACTGGCGTGCAAGCTTCTAAGTCTCCCACCTATCCTGTACATCAAATACCAAAACCCAATGTCAAGCTACAGTAAAGCTCCACGGGGTCTTTCTGTCCTGTCGCAGGTAGACGGCATCTTCACCGTCATTACAATTTCACCGAGCCCCTCGTTGAGACAGTGTCCAAATCGTTACGCCTTTCGTGCGGGTCGGAACTTACCCGACAAGGAATTTCGCTACCTTAGGACCGTTATAGTTACGGCCGCCGTTTACTGGGGCTTCGGTTCTATGCTTCAGTTTCCTTAACATTTCCCCTTAACCTTCCAGCACCGGGCAGGCGTCAGCCCCTATACGTCAGCTTTCGCTTTAGCAGGGACCTGTGTTTTTGGTAAACAGTCGCTTGGACCTTTTCTCTGCGGCCTTTTCTCGCTCCAATCGTACAATTTTCACGATACCGAGGCACCCCTTCTCCCGAAGTTACGGGGTCATTTTGCCGAGTTCCTTAACGAGGGTTCTCTCGCGCGCCTTAGGATTCTCACCCCACCTACCTGTGTCGGTTTGCGGTACGGGCACCAACTAACCTCGTTAGAAGCTTTTCTTGGCAGTTTGGGATCAGTTACTTCGCTACTTGTTTTCGCTCCCCGTCACCTCTCAGGTTTTATGTAAGACGGATTTGCCTATCTTACACCCTACGGGCTTGGACCAGCTTTTCCAACCGCTGGCTTAACTTACCCTCCTGCGTCACTCCATCCTCATACGGTTTTTGGTGGTATCGGATTTTCAACCGATTGTCCATCGCCTACGCCTTGCGGCCTCGGCTTAGGTCCCGACTTACTCTGGGCGGACGAACCTTCCCCAGAAATCCTTAGGTTTTCGGCGGGCAGGATTCTCACCTGCCTTTTCGCTTACTCATACCGGCATTCTCACTTCTTACCTCTCCACAGCTCCTTTCGGTACTGCTTCAATGTGGTAAGAACGCTCCCCTACCATTCTCGAAGTTCGATATTCGAATTTCGAAATTCGATTATTTCCAAGTTTGTATCAGTTTGTTTAGTTGCCTTCCTAGATAATCGTATTCCTCTTTAAAACCTTCATACTGATCTGATATATATCCAAGGTCTTTGATCATATCTAGTAAAACTGCAACCTCATTACAGGATCCAAGTGCATTTATTAAGAACCTCTTAAAATCATCTACATAGTTCTTTCTACCGTATCCTTCGGCTATATTAAGCGGTATTGATACGGCCGCACGTCTTATTTGGCTCCCTATCTCATACAACTCATGCTGCGGAAAACCCTTTGTTGTTTTGTGTATTTGAAGAGCCAGTTTATATCCCCTCTTGTACACTTCAAGATCATGATAATCTTTTATCATGTGAGTTTTCCTTTCGAACATCGAATCTCGAATATCGAACCTCGAGAATCCAAAGCTTCGGTGATATACTTAGCCCCGTTACATTTTCGGCGCAGGGTCACTTGACCAGTGAGCTATTACGCACTCTTTAAATGGTGGCTGCTTCTAAGCCAACATCCTGGTTGTCTTAGCAACCCCACATCCTTTTCCACTTAGTATATCTTTGGGACCTTAGCTGTTGGTCTGGGCTGTTTCCCTTTTGACTACGAATCTTAGCACCCGCAGTCTGACTCCCGGTTTCTAAAATAACGGCATTCGGAGTTTGATTGGGTTCGGTAACCCGTGAAGGCCCCTAGCCCATTCAGTGCTCTACCTCCGTTATTCATCCACCGAGGCTAGCCCTAAAGCTATTTCGGGGAGAACCAGCTATCTCCTGGTTCGATTGGCATTTCACCCCTACCCACACCTCATCCGCCTCCTTTTCAACGAAGGTCGGTTCGAGCCTCCACTTTATTTTACTAAAGCTTCACTCTGGACATGGGTAGATCACCAGGTTTCGGGTCTACTCCAACGTACACTCTCGCCCTTTTAAGACTCGCTTTCGCTTTGGCTCCGGCTTTCCTGCCTTAACCTGCACGTTAGATGTAACTCGCCGGTCCGTTCTACAAAAAGTACGCCGTCACACTTCGAAGTTCGATGTTCGAAGTTCGTGGTTCGATACACGCATTCCTTTAGGGTCTTTTTTACTTGACCCGTAAGATATGACATGCATTCGAATTTCGAATCTCGAATATCGAACCTCGAATAGTGCTCCGACAGTTTGTAGGCATACGGTTTCAGGTTCTTTTTCACTCCCCTCCCGGGGTGCTTTTCACCTTTCCCTCACGGTACTGGTTCACTATCGGTCGCTATGGGTATTTAGCCTTGGGGGGTGGTCCCCCCTGATTCCCACGGGGTTTCTCGTGTCCCGCGGTACTTGGGATTTCCTCTGTAATGTTCAACCTTTCGTCTACAGGTGTTTTACCTTCTGTGCAGCACCTTTCCAGGTGTCTTCGACTAGGTCTAGTTATCACGTGATGAGGGTCCCGCAACCCCAGATTTCCGAAGAATTCTGGTTTAGGCTCGCCCCTTTTCGCTCGCCGCTACTTGGGGGTTCGATGTTTCTTTCTCTTCCTCCGGGTACTTAGATGTTTCAGTTCCCCGGGTGCCCTCCTCTATGCCTATGGATTCAGCATAGGGTGACGGAGGTTTGCTCCGCCGGGTTGCCCCATTCGGGTACCCACGAATCAATGCCTGCTTGCGGCTCCTCGTGGCTTTTCGCAGCTTACCGCGCCCTTCTTCGGCCCTTAGCGCCTAGGCATCCACCGTATGCCCTTTCTTTCTTGACCAATCTTGCTTTTCGGCTCGGTTACTTTTGGTAACCTACTGAAATTGTTTTTTGTCGACGCTTTACTTGTTTCGCTGTTCAGTTTTCAAAGAACGTTGGTTTTATGATTCTAAAGCATGAGAGTTTGAAAAACAACCAGTAATTTATGGTTGTTTTAGTCTCTCAAAACTAAACAGGTTGATGATGAATGACCGACCTTAGATAATTAGCTTTCGCTAATTTCTCCTTAGAAAGGAGGTGATCCAGCCGCACCTTCCGATACGGCTACCTTGTTACGACTTCACCCCAATCATCGGCCCCACCTTCGACGGTTGCCTCCTTGCGGTTAGCTCACCGGCTTCGGGTGTTGTCAACTTTCGTGGTGTGACGGGCGGTGTGTACAAGGCCCGGGAACGTATTCACCGCAGTATGCTGACCTGCGATTACTAGCGATTCCGACTTCATGTAGTCGAGTTGCAGACTACAATCCGAACTGGGACCGGCTTTCTCAGGTTTGCTCCACCTCACGGCTTCGCTTCCGTCTGTACCGGCCATTGTAGTACGTGTGTAGCCCAGGACATAAGGGGCATGATGATTTGACGTCATCCCCACCTTCCTCCGTTTTGTCAACGGCAGTCACATTAGAGTTCCCACCTTTACGTGCTGGCAACTAATGTTAGGGGTTGCGCTCGTTGCGGGACTTAACCCAACATCTCACGACACGAGCTGACGACAACCATGCACCACCTGTCTCTACGTTATCCCGAAGGATAAGGCTCATATCTCTATGAGTTTCGTAGGATGTCAAGCCCTGGTAAGGTTCTTCGCGTTGCGTCGAATTAAACCACATACTCCACCGCTTGTGCGGGCCCCCGTCAATTCCTTTGAGTTTCAGTCTTGCGACCGTACTCCCCAGGCGGAGTGCTTATTGTGTTTACTGCGGCACTGCAGGGGTCGATACCCGCAACACCTAGCACTCATCGTTTACGGCGTGGACTACCAGGGTATCTAATCCTGTTCGCTCCCCACGCTTTCGCGCCTCAGTGTCAGTTACAGTCCAGAGAGCCGCCTTCGCCACTGGTATTCCTCCCAATATCTACGCATTTCACCGCTACACTGGGAATTCTGCTCCCCTCTCCTGCACTCAAGTCCACCAGTATCAGAGGCAATCACGGGGTTGAGCCCCGAACTTTCACCTCTAACTTAATGCACCACCTACGCGCCCTTTACGCCCAGTAAATCCGGACAACGCTCGCTCCCTACGTATTACCGCGGCTGCTGGCACGTAGTTAGCCGGAGCTTACTCTTCAGGTACCGTCATTTGTTCTTCCCTGAAAACAGAGGTTTACAACCCGAAGGCCTTCTTCCCTCACGCGGCGTTGCTCCGTCAGGCTTTCGCCCATTGCGGAAGATTCCCCACTGCTGCCTCCCGTAGGAGTCTGGGCCGTGTCTCAGTCCCAGTGTGGCCGTTCGCCCTCTCAGGCCGGCTACCCATCGTCGCCTTGGTGGTCCGTTACACCACCAACTAGCTAATGGGACGCGGATCCATCTGATAGCACGATAGCTTTCCTTACAGAGCCATGCGACTCCGCAAGCGTATCCGGTATTAGCAGCCGTTTCCAGCTGTTATCCCGGTCTATCAGGCAGGTTATCCACGCGTTACTCACCCGTTCGCCACTATCTTCGAAGTTCGACGTTCGAAATTCGTGATTCGATCCAAGCATTTCTTTGGGGTCTTTTAAATGACCCTTAAGCTTTACTCGAACTCAAAATTCGAACCTCGAATGTCGAACCTCGAAGACCGTTCGACTTGCATGTGTTAAGCACGCCGCCAGCGTTCGTCCTGAGCCAGGATCAAACTCTCCGTAAAATATTTCTCGCACCCTTTAGGGTGTGCAATATCTTAAAGAGTTTTGGCTCTTTTTTTATCCTTGATTTACTCGCTAGCGTTTTTTAACGCTTGACGAGGATGTTTTTTGTGGTCATTCATAGTTTCATCTTTACGATGACTTTTGACTTGACCTTTTTTGCATCCATCATCTCTGTTTAGTTTTCAAAGACCAGGTCGTCGTTTTTGCAACTTTTTAAGTGTACCACTTTTGTTGCTTTTAAGCAAGTGGTAATTTATTTCATCACCTTTCGGCGACATTTGTTATGTTATCACATTTATTATTATGTTGCAAGTATTAATTTATACATTATATTTTCTACTTTGTTTAGGGGTGGCATAAGTGACCATTAATAAATAAAATAACTGCCTTGGCTGTCAACCGGCTATGCCATGAACGTTCCTAGCCGCTCCTTATACAATAATACATACAATAAGTATGCAATAACCCTATGTAAAGTAAAACTATGGTACTATTATATAAATATTACACTTTAATTATTAGGGAGAGTGATAAAATTGTCTGGCAACTCTCAACATGTTATTTACCGTCCGCCCAGTGAGGCGAAAAGTTTTATCCTGCGTGTTACTGAAGGCTGTTCTCATAATAAATGTACTTTTTGTTCTATGTATCGTAACATTCGTTTTCGTGTCCGGTCACTGGATGAAGTGGAATGTGAGATCCAACAAATGGCTTCTTTCTATCCTGGTTTAAGGCGAGTTTTTTTAGCAGACGGTAATGCTTTGGTCTTAAATACGGACAAATTGCTGGCCATCATGAAAAAACTCCATGTGGCATTTCCCATGCTTACACGGATTACCTGTTATGGCGCACCGAAGGATATATTGCATAAAAAACCCGATGAATTGAAAGCACTTCAAAGGGCCGGGTTGCAAATTATTTATCTAGGAATAGAAAGCGGCGATGATCAGGTGTTAAGCGACATTAATAAAGGGGTTACAGCCAACGAGATGATCGCAGCTGGTCAAAGAGTACTGGAAGCGGGTATCAAACTTTCTGCCATGGTCATCCTGGGGTTGGGAGGCCAACAATATACCAACAGTCATGCTTTAAATACAGCCCGTGTGATTAACGCCATTGGCCCTACCATGTTGGGAGTCCTGACTTTAGCTCTTTTTGACGGGACACCGTTAAAGGATGCCGTGGATCGTGGAGATTTCCTCCCTTTAACAACCAGAGAAACGTTGTTGGAGTTAAAAGAAATGCTGGAAAATATAAATGTACAACAGCCTTGCATTTTTCGATGTAACCATATTTCAAACCTACTCCCACTTAAGGGGGTTCTGAACCGAGATAAGGCCCAACTTTTAGCTGATGTCCAGGAAATGCTGGAATTTCTGCAAAATAATTCTTACAATCACCAAAACATTAATCCAACTCATTTTTAGGGTATGGCACGCCTATAGGGCATAACTAACCAAGTTTTCTTGGCTTCAATTCTTTACACTTTTTTATGTGAACAATACTTCCTGTATAAAGAAACGTCTGGCATCCCTTACTTTGGGTTGCCAGACGTTTAATGTTATCTTTATTTAATATAAAAGACCTCATAATTAACATAATACTTCTTTAGGATATACTTTCGAAAACTCGTATTTCCCAAACTATTCCTTTACATAGCTGGCTACAATTTCACCATAGTACATGACATGGTAGTCCCCTTTGGCATAAGCCAATTTCTTGATACTGGGATCCACTAGGGCTGGTTCCATAACCTGTTGATAAACAAGTTTGCACTCATAGTGTAGATCACATTCTCCAATGATGGGGCTATTTACAACCTTTCCTTGTTCGGGGGTAAGATTGCATTCTTTGAACTTGTCTATATCACGTCCAGATTTTGTACCACATGCAGCTAAAGCCTTTTTAAGGTCCTTGTTAAGGGGAATACTAACTGTAAAATCTTTGGCATTCTCGATCAACTGATAAGTATACCGGGAAGGACGGACCATAACCATAAAAACCGGCTTTTGCCACATGAAGCCTAAAGTACCCCAACCAATGGTCATGGTATTGACCCTATCTTGGTCATCCTTCACCGTTAAAAATGCACCTTTCGGAAGCTGTTCTAATAGTTCCCTTAGGTGGTCGTTAAACTTAACATCTTCTTTCATGAAAATCCCCCTTTGCTTTTCTCTATAACTGAACAGGAATATATTTCTTAAGCCTAACTGTATTCAGCGACACATCACAGGCTAAAGCATATATTTCAACTCCTGCTTCAATTGCTTGGGAAAGTGTTTGGCTAAAAACCGGATCAGTGATACTATTGGGCGAAAAGCTCCTTGCATCGTCCCTTTGGATGATAAAAATAACCGCGGATCGGTACCCTTCACCCACAGCTCTAGTTAGTTCGGAAAGGTGCTTGGAACCCCGTTCCGATGGAGCATCTGGAAACTTCGCAACCCCTTCGTCCACCAGAGTTACCGATTTTACTTCAATAAAGCAACGGCCTGCTTCTCCCTTAAGATAAATATCAAAGCGACTTTCACCGTAACCTACTTCCTTTTTTACCTCTTCATACATAGCAAAGTGACTGATAGCCCCTTCAGACAAAACCTTGTACATTAATCTGTTTGGAAGTAAGGAATCCACTGAAACCATTATATCATCGTATTTAGCCAAATGAATACGATATTGTGTTTTTCTTCCCTTGGGCATGGGGGATATATAAACAATATTGCCGGGAAAAAGTAATTCTCGCATTCTTCCGGAACTTGGAACATGGGCGGGGCAAATATGCCCCGCCACTTGAACCATCCCTACAAAACGATTTACTCTTTCCACAAATACTGCCTCAATCAGTTCAGGTAATACAATTTCTATGTTAGAGGCATGGTTATTCAGACCATTCAAATTCCCAGTCTCCAATTCGAACAATATCGCCTACTTTAACTCCAGCCTCAACAAGCCCATTCTCTAATCCCATCATTTTCATAATTCTTTGCAACCGTTCAAGTGACTGATCTTCTTCCAGATAGGTCATGGCCACATGACGCTCAATTTCTTTGCCGGTGACACGCCAGTTACCGTCGATATCCCTCTTAATGTTAAACCTTTCTTCTGGTTCAAACATTACATCCTCTTCGGGTTGTTCTGGCTCGATTTTGGGTAATTGTGCCAATAGTTCAGCCACCCGATGGATAACTTTATCCAATCCCTGGTTGGTGGCAGCGGATATGGGATAAATTTCGAATTGCTCTCCAAACTCTTCTCTAAGACGTGCTAAATTTTCCTCTGCCAGAGGGATAATATCCATTTTATTAGCCGCAATAATTTGGGGTCTTGTTGACAACCGTGGATCATAGAGTTCTAATTCGCGATTAATAATTTTAATATCTTCCACGGGGTCCCGCCCCTCGGTGCCAGCGGTATCCACCACGTGAATCAACAACCGAGTGCGCTCGGTATGACGTAAAAATTCATGCCCAAGGCCAACCCCCTGGGAAGCACCCTCAACTAAGCCTGGTATATCTGCCAACACGAAACTTCCTTCTTCTCCGGCTGACACAACTCCCAAATTGGGAACCAGAGTAGTAAAGGGGTAATCAGCAATTTTCGGTTTAGCAGCGGAGACCATAGAAATAAAGGTGGACTTACCGGCATTGGGAAAACCAATGAGACCAACATCCGCAATAACTTTTAACTCCAACTCTAACCACAATTCTTCCCCTGGCTCACCTTTTTCTGCAATACGAGGTGCTTTGTTGCTACTTGAAGCAAAATGGACATTACCCCGACCGCCTCGGCCCCCTTTAGCAATAACAACCTGCTGCCCATTTTCCAGCAGATCTGCAATTAGTCTACCTGTTTCAGCTTCACGAACCACGGTACCTGTGGGGACTTTAACCAGTAAATCCTCGCCTGCCGGGCCATTCATATTTTTACCCATTCCGTGACCGCCACGCTCTGCCTTAAAGTGCTTCTTGTAACGGAAATCCTGTAGTGTATTCAGTCCTTCGTCGGCTATAAAGGTTACATCCCCACCGTGGCCGCCATCTCCGCCCCATGGGCCGCCAAAGGGTACATATTTTTCACGACGCATGGCGATACAACCATTGCCACCGTCTCCACCCTTGACGTAAATTTTTGCCCTATCATAAAACATTGTTATTCATCACCCAATACTATTATTTACCGCCTTAATTTTCCTAAGCCTATTTCTTTGGAAATATCATATAGATTTCTGCTTCTTTTTCTGTTACAGCCATTTTAGAGTTGCTGTTGTAAGCTGCCAACGCTTCAGAAAGGCTCATTTGCTCCTGGGCATCTTTCACAACTTCAGCAGGGACTCCCGGAAAGCCAAGTTTGATTGTAATCTTTTTTTCTCCCTCACTGATCGTTAACCGCATCCTTCGATCAGTTACTTCCGGTGGTGTTAGAAACTTTAAAGCATGCTTTATGCAACGGCTAAGAGCAGAAGCTACCGCCTCTCCTGGAACATCCAGCGATGCTAGATTAGTCGTTATATCAAATTGAAAATTAATTTGGCATTTACTTGCTTCGTTGCTGGCAACCAGCAAAACAGCCTTAACTTCTGGGGATTTGATCCGGGTAATTTTACTTAAATTCTCGTATTCTACACAAACCTGATTTATATAATCCCGTACCCTTTCCCCTTTATTCAACTGAAGTAAGCCTGAAATAACCTGTAAATGATTTAAGAAATCATGTCTTTGTACCTGAATAACTTCCAGCAGGTTTTTAATATCCACTTTCATACTTCCTTTCGGAGTTTATCTCCAAAAGAAGTTCGACAATCTGGATTTATTTTCCTTCATTGCTAAATATTAAAAAACCAGCCTGTTCCAGGCTGGCTTTTTGTTTATTTCGGAAAATTTACTGAGCTACAACTTCCGGCACGACAATACTTACTTGTTTCTTGTCCCTGCCCTTACGCTCAAATTTAACAATACCGTCTACTTTTGCAAACAGGGTGTCATCGCCACCGCGACCAACGTTGTCACCAGGGTAAATCTTGGTACCACGCTGTCTTACCAGAATGCTACCAGCGGAAACGAATTTACCGTCGCCTTCTTTTACCCCAAGCCGTTTAGATTCGGAGTCACGACCGTTCCGGGAACTACCCACACCTTTCTTATGAGCCATAGATCCCACCTCCTATCGGGGTTCAAATATGAAATAATTAAGCTTCAATCTTTTCAACAACCACCTGAGTGAAAGGTTGACGATGACCTTTCTTACGGCGGTAATTTTTCTTAGGTTTGTACTTGAATACAATAATTTTTTGGCCCTTGCCATGGCGAACTACGTTGAGAACTACTTTAGCACCATCCACTTTAGGAGCACCAACTGTTAGTTGGCCATCCTTTTCCACCAGCAGAACATCAGTTAATTCAACTTTTTCGCCAGCATCAGCATTCAGCTTCTCAATGTACAGGGTGTCACCTTCCTGAACCTTGTACTGTTTGCCACCAGTAACTACTACTGCGTACATACCTACACCTCCCCATCTTTTAGGACTCGCCATGAAGGTACCCTAAAGGGTTTAGCACCTTTGCTGTGCGGTATGTAGGTTAGAATACACCTACAAGTCTATATTCTATCACATTTGTGATATTTGTCAATCTAATCCCTCGGTGTAAGGGTTTCCACTAACTAAAAGTGAAGTGAGAAGTGGGAGGTGAGAGGTTAGAAAATCTCACTTCTCGCCTCTCACCTCTACAGTTTATAAGCCTATATTTAGTTCAAAATGTCATTCTGTCTTCCAGTCTTCATGGATATCAAACCAAACGTGCCTTTGCATAGGTCCGGTGCACCTTGATTACCTCCACTGAGACCAGTTCTCCCACCAGGGCCCCTCCCCCATCCACATCAATAATAAAACCATCTAGGCGAGCGATACCGTCACTGGGATTGGATATGTGGGGTTCTTCCACTTTGACCTCAATAATTTCACCAGCCTTTACAGGGACCGTTTGAGAGTAGATTTCTTCTTGGTCTGAAAGAGGCTTGATAGTGACTTGTTCAAGGTGATGAGTGGCAGAACCTCGAATATAAAGATTCTTGCCAGTTTTCTGCTCCAATTCCCGTAGGTTGGCCCCACCAGCCCCAATGATTCTAGCAGCCACAACGGGGTTCGCCTCAACTAAAATGGTATCAGCCAGTGTTTGGCGCGCCAATTGATAAATCTGGTTCTTTAGCTTAATGCCAACGGTTTCTTCAGATAGCACCTTACCTCGACCTTCACAATAGGGGCAAGATTTTTGAACCACTTCTGCCAGAGATGGACGCACCTTTTTTCGGGTCATTTCCACTAAACCCAGTTGTGTGATTCCTAAAATATTGGTTTTTGTTTTGTCTTTTTTTATTTCCTCTTCTAGGGTGCTTAATACTTGACTCCGGTGTTCTTCTTCAACCATATCGATAAAATCAACAATGATAATACCACCAATATTTCTCAAACGAAGTTGACGGGCAATTTCTACAGCAGCATCTAGATTAGTTTTTAGCACAGTATCTTCTAGGGTGGTACTGCCTACGAACTTCCCTGTATTTACATCAATGGCCGTCAGGGCCTCGGCTTGATCTATTACTAAGTAGGCACCACATTTTAACCATACTTTCCTTTTAAGTGCCTTTTCCATTTCAGTGGATATTCCATAGTCCTCAAAAATATTTTCACGCTCATCCAAAAAAACCTTCAGCTTTAAGCGGGAATCAATCATATCTAGGATTTCCAGAGTCTTCTCATACTCACTACGAGAATCCACCGTTAAACGATCAACATCTTCACTAAAAACGTCTCGTAACATCCTTTGCACCAATTCCACGTCTCGATGCAATAGGTTAGGTGCAGAACAGTTGGCTGCACAGTTCTGAATTCTTCGCCAAAGTTTTGTCAGCAAAATAATATCTTGCAAAAACTCCTCTTCATCCACCCCTTCAGCCACCGTTCTAACAATGACCCCCATCCCCTCGGGCTTTACTCTGTTGGCTAACTCCTTTAACCTCTCCCGTTCTTTTTCTGTCTCAATACGACGGGAAATACCAATGTAGTCAACGGTGGGCATGAGGACTAAGTACCTGCCTGGCAAGGTTATATGGGTAGTTACCCTGGGCCCCTTGGTACCAATAGGTTCCTTAACAATTTGAACAATAATTTCTTGACCCTGTTTTAAAATATCAGCAATATTTACGGGATAGCCTGATTGATTGGCTGCTTCAGGGTTCCTGGATGGCTGGGCATCTTCTACATAAAGAAAAGCATTTTTTTCTAAACCAATATCAACAAAGGCAGCCTGCATACCGGGTAGAACGTTTTCTACTTTTCCTTTAAAAATGTTGCCTACCAGACGTTGGTTGTGAGAACGCTCTATGTACACTTCCATCAACACCCGGTCTTCCAGTACGGCAACCCGTGTTTCCTCTTCTTGAACATTAATAACAATTTCTTTTAACATTTTGAACTTCCTCTCTTACTGCTGGCCATTAGACCTCCCAGAGAGAAATCGGGCCAGTGCCGTCATCGGCGTACAGGGCCGTACGACGTACCCGGTAATCATCCGGATCAACTGGAACCCCGTTTTTGTAAAGCTTTTTAAAAATTTCTTCGGGGCGAACATTTCCCGTACTGCCAATGAGCAATTCCATTTTTATTTCTAGTATATGCCCCTTAACATCACCAGCTAGACTAAAAATTCCTGGACGAATATTAACTTCCTTTACTTTACCCTTAGTTTCTCGGGTTACGATAATTTCCTCTTGCTCTAATAATTTATCAATGGTGGCCTTCAATTGCCCTTCGGAATAACCTGTGGGAAGCGGTGCTGTTGCCCAATAATCAGCCCGTGAGACAATTGACATGAGAGTAACAGCCCGATCTTCAATTTGTTTTATATCCAGTATTTTATATCCTTCAGGCAAATTAGGTTCCAGTCTAAGTGCAATTTCTCTAGGATCTAAGTATTCTTTTAGTTCCATATCCATATATTCCTCCAATCCCGCTATGCCAACCGGTAACGGGACCGCAAAGCTAAATTTGGGGTGGGGGTTAAAGCCCTCAGAAAATGCCACTGGTAACTTCGCCCTTCTGGTAGACCGATCAAAGAACCGCACCATGTCCAGATGAGAGCTATACCGGGCCGGACCTTCTTTACTATACTTCACCCTGTATCGGGGCAATATCCACACCTCCCAAAATCATTGGTCTAATTTCAAGGGTTGGGCAAAGACCACAGCCGGTGCACTTACCATTTCGGCAGTCCATGGTGGGTTCACTCCCCATTGCCTTTTTGTGTTCTCTCATTAAAAATCTTTTGCTTACCCCTGCTTCAATGTGATCCCAGGGCAACACTTCTTCATAACTGATTTCTCGATATGCATACCACTTTGGATCCAATTTTTCGCCGGTAAAGGCCTCCATCCAAAGAGTATAGTTAAAATGTTCCGACCATCCGTCAAACCGGGCACCTTTGGACCAAGCAGTTTCCAAAACATTGCCCAAACGACGATCTCCCTTTGCAAAGACAGCCTCTAGGAAACTGGTCTCCGGGTCATGCCAGTTATAAGAGATCCGTTTATCCCTTAATCTTTCTTTTAGGTATTTTTGCTTATCGCGTAGTTCCTGCAAAGTATTCTGGGGTTCCCATTGAAAAGAAGTATGGGATTTAGGTACAAAGGATGACGTACTTACCGTTACTTTTAAGCGTCCCCTGGGTACGCCACACTCTTGGCCAATTTTCACCACTTTCTTAGCCATTTCTGCAATACCATCAATATCCTCATAGGTTTCAGTGGGCAGCCCAATCATAAAGTAGAGTTTAACAGAAGACCAGCCATTTTGAAAAGCGGAAGTAACCGCATCAACAAGATTCTGTTCTGTTACATTTTTATTAATAACATCTCGTAAACGCTGGGTACCGGCTTCCGGAGCAAAGGTTAACCCACTCTTGCGTACTTTTTGCACTTCTTTGGCCAGATCAATGGAGAAAGCATCTAACCGTAGAGAAGGCAAGGAAACATTAACCCCCCGTTCCCCATAAATATCCAGTAGATTTTTCACCAGAGGTGCTACCCCCGTGTAGTCTGCAGTGCTTAACGAAGTAAGAGAAATCTCATCATGGCCAGTATTGGCAATCATTTCTTCTACCTGTCGGACTAAGGTTTCCGGCTTTTTCTCTCTGACAGGTCTGTATAAAACACCAGCCTGACAAAAACGACACCCCCGGGTGCAACCACGTAGGACTTCCACCATCACCCGGTCATGAACAACACCCATGGTAGGTACTATGGGGTTGGTGGGAAAGTCCACGTTATCAAAATCCTTTATAATTCTTTTGCCAATTTTTTCGGGGACACCATCCTTAGTAGGCACTATTGCTTTAACAGTTTGGTCGTCGTTGTATTTGACATCGTATAAGGAGGGTACATAGACACCAGGAATGTGTTTAGCAAAATATAACAGCATATCCTGGCGGTTAGTCCCCTTCTCCTTCAGTTCCTTGTAAACATCAATTAATTCATGGATGACTTCTTCCCCTTCTCCGATCACGAAAAGGTCAATAAAATCGGCAATGGGTTCAGGATTAAAGGCACAGGGTCCCCCTGCAATAACTAGGGGCATGTTGGCATCCCGATGTTTAGAACGTATCGGTAGCCCAGCCAGATCCATCATATTTAGGATATTGCTGAAACTCATTTCATACTGCAAAGTAAACCCTAGAATATCGAAATCCACCAGTGGACGCTGGGATTCCAGGCTAAATAATAGTACTTTTTCTTTGCGAATTTGTTCTTCCATATCTGTCCAAGGTGCAAAGACCCTTTCCATCAAGGCATCCTTTCGCTTATTCACCACATGGTAAAGGATCTGTAGGCCCAGATGGGACATGCCTACTTCGTAGACATCCGGAAAAGCAAAGGCCATTTTTACATCCACCTGATCCCAATCCTTTTTCACTGCGTTCCATTCACCGCCAGCATAGCGTGACGGCTTTTGAACTCGGGCAAGTATCTTATCCAGTTTATTCATTCTGTTCCTCCATTTATAACAGGTCCAATAACAATACTGCTATTCTATTATTGCCCAATTTGGCTTTGAAAAATATTCCTTTTTTCTCTTTCTACATGTAGTATTGTAAATCCTGCAAAGAAAACGGACCCAATGCAGGTCCGCATTCCCCTAATCTCTGGGCTTTATCAATAACCCAATAGGAGTTTCCATGCCCTGGTCAAACAGTGCATCCACCACCTGCACTTCACTGATCTGGCCTAAGTAATTCATTTGATTATTTAGTAATAGAATCAGATGAAACTTCTGGGGCACAAATAGTCTTACGATCTCCTTTAAGGGAACATCCTCCCGGACAACCAGTTGTTCCACCGGTAATATCCCTGCTTGAATCAGTTCCTCCTTTTTCTGAGCCAAATGCCTAACAAATAGATAAGGTGCCATATTTTTTTCCTTTGTGGCAGCATAAAGAACAAAAAAAGCAATAATGATCACATCTAGTCCAACAATTCGTTGTAAAAAACCCATTATACCTAAACAGATCACCGCCACGGCAACTACTTGACCTATTCTTGCAGCTGTCAGTGTGGCCTGGGATACTCCAACATGGGTTGCCAGTAAAGAGCGCAATATTCTGCCTCCGTCAAGGGGAAGGGCCGGCAGAAGATTAAAAAGAGCTAACATGACGTTGATCTGCAAGAAAAACGGACCCAATTCATTGGACCATATCCCCAAATTTTTTAATCCCATTGCTAGCCCTATTAATAAGACATTGGAGGCTGGACCCGCCATTGCCACAGCAACTTCCTTACCAGGCTCTACACTCATTTCACCGCCCATTCTGGCAACGCCACCAAAGGGAAGTATTTCAATGTCAATAACCCGTACCCCCATGAATTTGGCTACCAGTGTATGGGCTAGTTCATGAAATAATACCAGCCCAAAAATAATTAAACCCTTTTCCAACACCCCAGCTACAAAATATAGTCCTAGAAGAACAAGGAACAACAGGTTAAAGTGGATTTCGATCCCCCATAGGTGACCTACTTTCATTGCTTATCAGTTTCCTGTTCTCTATTCGTTTTGTTGCTGGTATTCTTGGATTGATCATCCGTGGACTCTTCTTTTAGCTCCTGTTTGTTTTGCTCTCCTTTATCTTCTGGTGTTACTGTATTGGTCATATTGATCTTTTTTAAGGGGTCTACCAATTTGTCATTTTCCCTCACCTCAAAGTGAAGTACGGGATCTCCTTGGCTTTGTTCCGCAATTGTCCCTAATACCTGACCTTCCTGCACCGGATCATCTTCTAGGACAGAAATATCATTTAAACCTGCATAAAGAGTATATCCTCCTTTTTGGTGTTCAATCAATACAAATTCCCCATAGGCCCGATCATATCCAATACGACTAACTTTCCCCGGCTGCACAACCTTTACCGGTGAACCCACAGGTGCACTGATATCAATTCCTGGGTTAAAACGTTCCAGATTATCTTCAGTACTCTTTGACCAACCAAACTCCTGTACAACACGACCTGATACAGGAATGGCCCAAACCCCATCCTGTACAGGTTCTGTGGTAGCGGGTAAAACAGGATTGGATAATTCATGAAACAACGGCCAGTCCATATTTACCGTCTGCAAGCCAAAGGCAACCGCCTTATCCAGCACAGGTACTACATTCCACTCAGTGGTCAAGGCAACCTTTAGATTCTCCCTGGCCTGCTGGCTCCATGGATGAGGAGACTCCTTAATCACCAATAATATTGCAAATATTCCCAGTGCAGCGACAATTCGGTAGAAGGTTTTCCAACCCCTACTACTTTGTTTTTTACGTTTCCAATTATCTCCGGAATAGAGCATACTGGCCCAATCGTCATTGTTGCTATTGTAACTGTAGTAATTGTTTAAAGGGTCTCTTTTTTTCTTTTTATACCAGTCAAAGCTGAACCTTCTTATTTTCACCTTAAATCCCTCCTAGGAAACTATTGCTCGTGCAACTAGTACAATATATTTAATTAGAGGGACAAATATGACAAGCCTGTTTTGCTTATGGGTATTTCTTTATGGGGCTATGGGCTTTGGGCCGTGAGCCTTGAGCTTTTAACCGTTAGCCAATGGGTTGTGAGCTCTATAAAAACAAAAAGTTCCGGCCTATGGATGACCGAAACTTCTAACACAAACTTTTAACTCATTGCTTATGGCTCACATCCCACCCTAAAGGTCATCTCTTAAGCTCATGACTTAACCACAGAGCCCATCCCCACTTCTACGCTAAAACACAATCTTTTGCCTTCGAATATAAACATTTAGCAAGATACCAATGGCAATTAAGTTGGTTAGCATGTTGCTGCCACCGTAACTAAATAATGGCAAGGGAACTCCCGTTACAGGCATAATGCCTGAAACCATGCCAACGTTGATTAAAATATGCGAGGTTAGCATCCCAAGCACTCCGGTGGCTAATAATGTACCATTCAAATCTCTAGCCTCTGATGCAATCCGTATACCTCGATACAAAATAATAAAAAAGAGGATCAATAGTGCTGTAACTCCAATAAAACCCATCTCCTCACCCACCACCGAGAAGATAAAATCTGTATGCTGTTCGGGCAAGAAGTTTAACTGGTTTTGGCTCCCATTATAAATTCCTTTGCCTTCTAAACCGCCGGACCCAATGGCAATCTGGGACTGTACCACGTGATAACCGGCACCGTGCCATTGCTTCCAAGGATCAATAAAAACCAGTAAACGATCTAACTGGTATTCCTTTAAGGGAACCCATAACCCTATTTTAAAGTGTAACCAAACCCATCCTATGGCCGTTGTCCAACCACCCAGGAACAAGCCCCCAATTAACTTGGTATTTGGACTTGCTACATACAGCATGCCAAACATAATAGCTACAAATACCAGTGTGGTTCCCAAGTCTGGCTGTTTTAATATCAATAACATGGGTACGCCCACA
The DNA here is from genome assembly GCF_000016165.1 of Desulforamulus reducens MI-1. GTDB lineage: Bacteria > Bacillota > Desulfotomaculia > Desulfotomaculales > Desulfotomaculaceae > Desulfotomaculum > Desulfotomaculum reducens. Next base: position 2,765,879 of record NC_009253.1, read on the forward strand.
TGAACAAAGCAGGGAATTAAATCTTTAAAGGTTTTTAATTTACCCTCCCGCCTACTTAGAAAATCGGCAAAGGTGATAATTATAAAGATTTTGGCAAATTCAGATGGCTGTAGTTTAAAGGCCCCTAAATCAATCCAACGGGTCGCTCCCTTAGCACTATGTCCCAAAGGAGATAACACGACTAACAGCAACAATATATTCACAACATAGATGGTTTTCCTGTGACGTCGGAAATCCTCATAGGGTATTGAAATTACCATACTCATCACAAATAAACCCGCTAGAAACCAAAGGATCTGCTTTTGAACAAAACCACTGAAGAAAATTTTTGCATACTTTAAGATAGAGAAACTCACGGGTTGGCTTGTATTATAGTTATTGTACTTCAAAGAATCCTTGTTCCACATTTCCTGATGCTGACGAAAATCCATCGGGCTGCTGACCACAGTTGCACTGCTAATGATAACTAAACTAAAACAAACAATCAGTATTACAGCAATAAGTAAAGTATAATCTAGGTTTCTGACAAAACGCTTGTCCACCATATAAAGATGAACACCCCCTTAACCTATAAATTATATAATACACAGGTTCAAAAAAAAAGGGGGGCAAGGTTAAGCCATTATCAGTGGTCGGCAAGCCTTATCTGCTCTTATTCATGCCGGAAAGTTTTATACTTTCCAATATGCCAAAAAAAGTTATAAGGAGATGCAGAGCATCTCCTTATAACTATAGCACCGGGCTATTAGCCCTCTTTAAACGTTTTACCGGTATATTTGCCACCAGGGCTACCTGATTATCATCACCGTCCAGACTTACTTCCAGGGCCTTATCATCAATTTCCATATAATTCGATATAACCTTAATCAGGTCATTTTTTAAGGACGTCAGTAGCTCAGGTGAAACATTGGCCCGGTCGTGTACCAATACCAGTCTCAGTCTCTCCTTGGCTACATTCTTGCTACTGGATGATTCTCGCCCAAAAAACCTGTTCAAAAACTCTAACACACCGGTACCCCCTTTCCTACTTTAGTCCAATCATTTTCCTTAGGGCACTAAAAAATCCGGCCTGTTCTTCTAAGCTCATTAAAGGAATATTTTCCCCAAGAATGCGACGAGTTATATTGCGATAGGCCTGACCACTCTGGGAACTCTCATCCCTGACAACGGTCTCCCCCTTGTTTGTTGTTACAACAACCTGTTCGTCCTCCGGCACTACACCAAGGAGATCAATGGCTAATATTTCGTTCATATCATCTATGCTCATCATGTCCCCACGGTTAACCATTTTGGTCCGGTAACGGTTAATGATCAACTTGGGTTCCCGTAATTCAGCAGCTTCCAATAAACCTATGATCCGATCCGCATCCCTTACAGCAGATACTTCTGGTGTTGTTACAACAATGGCTTTATCTGCTCCAGCGATGGCATTTTTAAAGCCTTGTTCAATACCTGCCGGACAATCAATGATGACATAATCAAATTCCTTTTTTAAATCTCCCGTAAGTTCTACCATTTGTTCAGGACTAACAGCAGTTTTATCTTTGGTTTGCGCTGCTGGTAGTAGGTGTAATCCTTCATAACGCTTATCTTTAATTAAGGCCTGCCGCATGCGACATACGCCAGAGGTAACATCGACTATATCAAATACAATTCTGTTTTCAAGACCCAGTACAACATCAAGGTTACGCAGTCCAATATCGGCATCCACCAGACACACCTTCTTGCCATGGGAGGCAAGACCTGTCCCCAGATTGGCCGTGGTGGTGGTTTTACCAACTCCCCCTTTACCGGAAGTGACTACGATAACTTCACCCATATTTTAAGTCCTCCTTATCATGCCATGCTTTAAAACATAACCCCTAAACCCAACAGGTAACAATTATTTAAGAACGGAATTAAAGGTTTCAATAGTAACTACACCATTCTTTATCCGGGCTAATTCCGGGTAATCTGGGTCTGACGATTCGTCTTCAGGGGGCCTGGTGATATGATTACCGATACGAAGTTGTGTAGGCCTAAGTCGAAAACCTAGAATGATAGCATTGGTATCTCCCTTGGCTCCAGCGTGAACAACCCCCCGCAGGGACCCCATGACAATAATATTACCAGAGGCAACAACCTCCGCACCAGGGTTTACATCCCCCAGCACCACCACATTACCGTCATGATAAATACTTTGCCCAGATCTTAAAGTTCTTTGTACTAGAATGGTATTCTCATCCACCAATTCTTCTAATTCCACAGGAAACCGGACATGTTTAGAATTAGAAGTGTTATTGGATAATTCCTCTTTCGTCAAATTAACTCCCTCCTGCTTACCCTATATTTCAATTCTACGCAGAAAATCCAATTCCTTCTAAAGATGGATAAAAAAAAGGGGCTATAAGCCCCGATATTCTTTGATAATTAGACAAAATGAGGTTTTATTCCGGACTATAGCCCGTTTGTTGTGGTACATTTTCAACCTTGAAATATGTGGCAAATAAATCCCTTGCCACAGGTCCCGCCGCCGACCCACCGTGACCTCCGTAGTCAACTACCGTGGCCACAGCAACTTCAGGTTTATCATAGGGCGCATAGGCGACAAATAAAGCATGGTTATCGTGGCCAAAGACTTCCCCAGTTCCTGTTTTACCCGCAACATCAATGGGAAATCCTCGAAAAATACCGGAGGCAGTCCCAATGGTCGTTACCATATGCATTCCTTCCTGGGCCACTTTTATTGCCTCAGGTTTTGCACCAACATCAGCAATTTTTTGTGGTTTATATTCCTTTACAATCTTGCCGTCTGGAGCTGTAATTTTTTCCACCAGGTAAGGCTTCCAGCGTGTTCCACCATTGGCAATGGCCGCAATATAATTAGCAATTTGCAAAGGTGTATATAGGTTATAACCCTGCCCAATTGACATGTTTAAGGTATCATAAACCTGCCAGTTTAAGTCCCATTTATATTGATCATACTGGTTTTGGACTTGTTTTAATTCTTTTTTCTTAGCTTTTTCTATTTTGTCCTTTTCATCGGGATCTGTAGCACTGGCCAGTAATGGTTTGTATTTTTCCTCTATGGCCTTAAACTTTGGTTCATAAATAGCATCTAAATAGGCTTTGTTACGCTTATACTTATAGTCTGGTGTGGGTACAATACCTGCTGGTTCACCAGGTATTTCAATACCCGTACGCTCCCCAAAGCCAAACTTTCGTGCATATTGTCCAATGATATCAACGCCCAGTATCCTGTGACCCAGATACCAGAAATAGGTGTCACAGGACTCTGAAATAGCCTTTCTCATATCCACCCTGCCGTGCCCAGTGAGCAACCAGTCATTAAAATTCCTGTTGCCAAAGGTATAATGTCCCGGGTCGGAAATAGCCCAGCTGGGATCTACTTTTCCGGTATCCGCCCCTGCCACCGCCAGTACCATCTTAAAGGTAGAGGCTGGCGGATACAGTTGCAAAGCACGGTTTGGCAAGGCACTGCTTTTTTGTAATTCATCCCACTGCTTTTGACTTAGGCCATTAATCCAAATGGATGGTTCGTAGGTGGGGTAGCTGGCCATGGCCCGGATAGCCCCGGTTCTCACGTCAATCATTACCGTGGCACCGCCCTTAGCCTCATACCCCTGTTTTCTCATGGCCAGTACTTGTCTCTCCAGAGAAGTCTCCGCTGTTTTTTGCAAATTAGCATCAATGGTTAAATGAAGGTTATTACCCGGGACCGGTTCTTTTATACCAAGGTCCCGTACCGGACGGGCCTGTGCATCAACCTCCACCTGCCTAGCGCCATCAATACCCTTTAAATAGGATTCAAAGGCGTTCTCCAAACCATCCTGCCCATACATATCACCAAGTCTGTAGCCCTTATCCTGATTTTTTTCTAACTGGTGCTGCTTAATTTCCTGTACATAACCCAACACGTGAGAAAGCATGGCTTTATATGGGTAACTTCTAACTGGTTCTACGTCAATAACAACACCCGGCAAGTCCAGTCGTTGCTCTTCCAGAATTGAAACAGTTTCCAAAGGAATGTCCGTGGCCAAACGAACCGGTTGGAACAACCTTAGTTGTTGCTCTTCAAGTTTTTTCATTATTTCCTTTGGGTCCATATTCAATATACTGGCAACCCGGTTCACCACCCTATCGGTATCCTTTAGGCCCAGATATACCAGGGAGACTGTGTAAACCGGTTTATTTCCCACAATTTTTTCGCCATTGTGGTCAAATATCTCCCCCCTAGGAGCAATAATAGGATTTAGACGCATATGATTTTGTTTTGATAAGGTTTCAAACCGTTGGGTTTCTAAAAGTTGCATATAGGCTAAACGACCAATCAAGATCAGAAAAACCAGCACCACAAGAAAGAGGAGCACTCGGGTCTTCTTCTCAATCATCTTCCTTTCCAAGGACGACTCCTCCTATTTCTGAATATTTCTAGCATTTTAAAATTCTCGTTGTCTTAACCATCCCTTTTCATTGGAACTATAGAACTCCCAATAACTGAGAGGCACCAGTAGCCCCGTGTAGATAGCTGAGGGAATAATTACCTGTCCAAAGGCATAGTAAGGGGAAATTTCTACGTTAAGGTAAAACAGCAGTAGATAAAGTATAACCTGATTTACGACCCCAACCACAAAGGTTACCATTGATACAATGATAACACTTTCTTTGTAAAAACGGGTTTCTGCAAGACCCACTAAATAACCCGCTAGCATTTTGGTAAGGGCATTTAACCCAATATAGCTGCCAGTAAAAATATCTTGGGCCAGACCTGCTAAAAAACCCAAAAAAGCCCCCTCCCGTGAACCCCGGAGGAAGCCATTGAAGACAACAAACATTAACACCAAGTCGGGCTTAATTCCTGCAACCTGGAGAAATGTAAAAACAGTGGACTGTAACAATAAAGATATTGTGATTAATAAAAAGAAAACTATGCTTCGCAACTAATCACCTTCCGTTGGTGGAAGAATTTCCGGATTATAAATGGTGGTAATAATAAGAACTTCCTCTAAACGGTGTAAATCCGCAAAGGGAACCACCGAAGCTGTTCTGAACAACCCAGTAGGCTCATTAGATACATCAACAATTCTTCCCACTGGTATTCCTTTGGGAAAAGTTCCCCCTATGCCAGATGTTATGATAATCTGGCCTTTGTTTAAGTTGGTATCCTTTGGTACGTGGATAAGCCTTGTTTCCCCACCCCCGGAGGTAGTTCCTTCCAAAACACCCGGGATCCTAGACTCTTGAACCATCGCCCCCACACCACTGCGGGGATCGGTAATTAACATTAACTGAGATGTATTTTTGGAAACTCCAACAATCCTGCCAATTAGTCCTAAAGGAGTTACCACAGGCATATTTTTAGCAATCCCATGATTACTACCTTTATTCAAGGTAACAATGCCAAACCAATTTCCCGGATCACGTCCAACCACCGTAGCGGTCTTAAAGCTAAAATTACTTTTGTATTGATCTTGATACTGCAATAAAGTCTTAAGGCGTTCATTCTCTTGTTTTAATTCTTCCTGAAGATAGAGCTGGCCTTGCAGTTCGGCAACCTTATCCTTCAAGCTCTTGTTTTCCTGAGATAGCCGGCCCAGCGAAGCAACAGATTCTGCGCCATTACGCAGGTTTTTACTAACCCCCATGAGAACCCCCTGAACAGGAGAGAGACTATCTTTAATAGTTGCTTCCATTGGCGAAAGCTGGTTACGCCCAAGATTAGTAAAACGCATAACCAGAAGGGTTATACCCACCAAAATAACGAGTAAAATTAAATTTTTGTAGGATACATTACGGGGCAAAATTTCTCACAACCTTTAAGCCAACTTCTTAGGTTGAATTAATACACGTTTTAAAATATCAATATTCTCAAGAACTCTACCGGAACCATAGGCCACTGCTAAAAGTGGCTCCTCTGCCATATGAACCGGCATTCCTGTCTGATCACTGACCAGACGATCTAGTCCCCGAAGTAATGAACCCCCACCAGCCATAACAATACCACGGTCCATAATATCTGCAGCCAATTCCGGAGGCGTTTTTTCAAGGGTTACCTTCACAGCCTCCAAAATAGAAGCCACGGGCTCCGACAAAGCTTTATAGATTTCTGCGGAAGTGATCTGCAGAGTTTTTGGTAATCCTGTTACTAGGTCACGTCCCCTGATTTCTTCAGTTTCTTCCTGCTCCAATGGATAGGCAGTACCGATATTCAGTTTAATCTGTTCAGCAGTACGCTCACCGATCATTAAATTATAGGTGCGTTTGACATGTTGAATAATGGCATCATCCATTTCATCACCGGCCACCCGAATAGAGCGGCTGGTTACAATACCACCCAACGATATAACTGCAACTTCAGTGGTACCCCCACCAATGTCCACAATCATATTTCCTGTGGGTTCATGAACTGGTAAACCTGCACCAATGGCAGCTGCCATTGGTTCTTCTATCAGGTAGGCTTCCCTAGCACCAGCCTGTAACGCAGCCTCACGAACTGCCCTTTCCTCAACGGCGGTTACACCAGAGGGTACACTTACAACCACCCTAGGCTTAACAATGAAGGAACGGTTCCGCAGGGCTTTGTTAATAAAATATTTAATCATACTCTGGGTAACGTCAAAATCCGCAATAACACCATCTTTCATGGGACGTATGGCCACAATATTTCCAGGGGTACGACCAATCATTTGTTTAGCCTCTTCCCCCACTGCCAGTACTTGTCCTGTTTCTCTTTGAATTGCAACAACCGATGGCTCCCGCAAGACTATTCCTTTGCCTTTCAAATAAACCAAAGAGTTTGCGGTACCCAAATCTATTCCCATATCCTTGGAAAACATACCAAGTTTCATATTTTGTCCTCCTTAGGGTTTCAGATAAGTCCTTTGGACTTTAGACTGGTAAACTTATTATCTCCAATAATAATGTGGTCTAGGACATCTATCCCAATAATTTCTCCTGCCTCGATCAATCTTTTGGTTAAAACAATGTCTTCTCGGCTGGGTGTCGGGTCACCACTGGGATGGTTGTGTACTAAGATCATTGAGGCAGCACTGCGTCGTATAGCAACTTTAAACAGTTCCCGGGGATGCACAACCGATGAATTTAGTGTGCCGATTGAGATGGTTTCCCTGGCTAATACCTGATTTTTGGTATTAAGCAAGAGAGCTAAAAAGTGCTCCCGATCCAAGTCCCTTAGATCCTCCATAACCAAGCCACAAACATCTTCCGGACACCGTATAATGACCCTAGTTTCAGCAGGCATCGCTGCCAACCTACGGCCCAGTTCTAAGGCTGCCTTTACCTGAACAGCCTTAACAGGTCCCACTCCCTTAATCTGACTTAGTTCTTCAATTGTTGCTTGAGAAAGTGCTCTTAAGTCCTTAAAGTGACTAAATAATTCTGCTGCTAACTCCAAAACAGAAACTTTAGATGTACCTGTGCGCAGCATAATAGCTAATAAATCAATTTCGGTGAGACTCCCTGCGCCCTCTTTTAACATACGTTCTCTGGGGCGCATTTCCGGGGGCAATTCACGTATTACGGGATAAGTCATACAATTTCTACTCCAAACATTCGTAATGCGTCTGCCAGCTTCGATATAGGCAAACCAACAACACTAAAATAGCAACCACGAATGCTGTCAATAAAAATGGATGCCAGACCTTGGACGGCATAGCCTCCTGCCTTGTCCATGGGCTCTCCGGTGTCCACGTAACGTTCTATTTGATCTTTGGTGAGAGTTTTAAAATTAACTTCTGTAACCTGATGCGTGACCACTCGCTGTCCCGTAGAGGCATCAATAACTGCCAAACCAGTAAAAACTTCATGGCTTTTTCCTTGCAGGTTACTCAACATTTGTACGGCTTCCTCACGGTTGGTGGGCTTACCCAAAGGTTTGTCCCCTAGGACAACAATAGTATCGGCCCCAATAACCAAGCCCTGAGTTCGGATTAACGCTACTGCAGCAGCTTTTCGCTCAGCAAGTTTCTCTACCAGTTGACCCGAAGAAATATTTTCTTCAAGATTCTCATCTACATCACTGACTTGTACCTCGAATTCTAACCCCAGATTCTTAAGCAGTTCCTGCCTCCTAGGTGATGCAGATGCAAGAATAATTGGCCGCACAGCTTACCCCCCTAAGGTTTTTTATAGCCTGTTATAGACCAGAAAACCCAGAAAGAATCCTAGGGCAGTAACAGGACCCAAGGACATGGTTAAACCAAAGGACAACTGAAGAAAATTCAAATTAAAGGTTGTCTGTTTTATACCAATGGTTGTAAAGTTATCCAGTACCGGTAAGTATGTAGCCAGCATATGCCCCAAGGCACTGCCTGCAACTCCACCGGCCAACAACATTATAATTAATGTCAGCGGGCCTTTACCAACTTTAAATGTTCTTCCCATTTTTTCACCTGTTCGTCAAGCTTGGTTTCTGCCGAACCCTTAGGCGTACTCTTCGAGCACAAGTAGTTCGGGAGACTAGTTCCCCTTATGTATACCAGAAAGATTTATACTTTCTGTCATAGACGTAAATGGTTAGAATTACTCTTATTAAGTTTATCATTGACCCTTATATATGACAAGCAAATACATAGATTAGTTGTCCCCTATAAAGTGATAGAATATCCAGATTAATTGCCAGCAACCTGACCAATAGAGAATGGGGAAACTTTTAAAGCATTGCCACGTTACCTTGTACATATAGAAAAATTCAGGCTCACGGTATGTAAAAAAATAGAAGGTGGGCTATTACCCACCTTCTATTTTTCTTTTAGGGCTAAGTTAAAGGTTAATATTTCTAATTTGACTGAAAGATCTACATTTCGTACTTCCACATCATCGGGTAAATTTAATGAAATAGGTGCAAAGTTTAGGAGTGCCTCCAACCCTGCCTTTACCATAATGTCCGCAATATCCTGGGCTGCCTTTGAAGGTACTGCAATAATCCCAATCCTAACATTATGTTCCTTTACCACTCTGGACAGTTCCTCCAGAGGAAGTACTTCCATATCAGCAATGCGCTTACCAATCTTGGTAAGATCATTATCAAATACCCCGACAATGGAAAAGCCCCGGTCTTTAAATTCCCTATAGGTAACCAAAGCAGAGCCTAAGTTACCGGCCCCTACCATAACAAGGTTCCATGGGTCGGATAAACCCAGAATCTTGACAGTGTAACGGATTAAATCCTTAACATTGTATCCTACGCCTCTGGTACCAAATTCGCCAAAGTATGCTAAATCCTTACGAACCTGGGCAGGACTTACCCCAACACCTTCGGCTATGTCTCCAGAGGATACGGTTGTAATGCCCTTTTTATCAAGTCTCTTTAAAAACCTAGAATAGATAGACAATCTAGTAATGGTTGCTTCTGGGATCTTCAGCGCTTTCACCAAGTCCCCTCCCCTTTATGTATAAAATAATTTAATTTCGCTCATTGCAATTCTTTTGTTCTTATGAATATATTATAGTCGTAAATAAACCAGTTGCAAAGGGTATTTGTGAATATAATGACAAAACTTTAATGTAAAAACCTTCGTTATTGTCGCTTATACAGCATAATTTCTCATGTTATTTATACAATTATCGACAATATTATATATTATTTTTCATCTTTTGATTATATTCTACATTAAAAAAATAACTAATATTGTCATCAATTGTGCAAAATTGTTTTTACATAAAGATTTTATCTTTCTTTAAATACCAGTCGCCTTGGATTTATTATTCCATTGTAAATTTCCCGGAATCCCTGTTGAAAGAATATATTTAAGATTGCATCAGATAAGCCCTTGCTTCTGCAATCATATATAATGAACCGGTAATACACAATATTTCGCTCTCTTTTACATGGCCCAATGCCTGATTAATTGCCTCAGCCACATTTTCTACAACAATAACATCCTCTATATAGGTACGAACATAATCAGCCAACTTCCTCCAGTCTCCGGCCCGAGGATTGTTGGAGCGTGTAACCACCACAGCTTTACTCAAAGGGGCCAATTCTGCCACAACTTTAGACCGTTCCTTGTCTGCCAGCATTCCTAAAACAAAAATAATTTTCTGACTAGGAAAGCAACTTTCTAATGCCTTTTTTAAAGCTATGGCACCGGCATGGTTATGGGCGCCGTCTAAAATAGTGGTTGGATTTCTCCGAATGATCTCCAACCGACCTGGCCATTCAACCGTCCTCAAACCTTCTATCACCACAGCAGAAGGTAGATGATAACCATTCCCAGTAAAAAGCAATTCCACCGCAGCCACCGCTGAGGCAGCATTGACTTGCTGATGTTCGCCCAGCAGAGGAAGTCTCACATAATATTGATTTTGTAGTCCATTTATGATAAATTCCTGAAACCCTTGCTTAAATTTATTTTTTTGTGGCTTCCAGGTAACTTCTTTACCAATTTGTATTAACTTACTGTTGTTAACTAATGCTCTTTGACGGATAACCCCAAGGGCTTCTCCTTCGGCAGCAGTAACCACTGGTATACCTTGTTTAATGATACCTGCCTTTACGTTGGCTATGTCCACCAAGGTGCTTCCTAAATAATCCATGTGATCCATTGCTATATTAGTGATAACCGACACTTTGGGTTTAACCACATTGGTAGAATCAATGGCTCCACCTAACCCCACTTCCAGAGCTACAAAATCAGTTTCTTCTCTGGCAAAGTAAAGCAATGCCAACGCAGTACTCACTTCAAACTCGGTGGGATGCTCAAACCCCTCCTGTACCATTTTGTCAAGGTGTGGTCTGATATATTGGATCAAAGACGCAAGTGTTTCTTGAGGAATGGGTTGACCATTAATCAAAAATCGTTCGGTATAATCCTGTAGGTGAGGAGAAGTAAACATCCCTGTTTTATACCCTGCTGTTTTTAGAATGTTGGCAATCATGGCGGTGGTAGAGCCTTTGCCATTGGTACCACCGATATGGACAATATTAAGTCTATGGTGAGGATTCTGTAAACGTCTCAATAGTTCCTCAATGCGAGCCAGACCCAGGTTCATACCAAACTTCGTTAAACTTTTCAGGTAGTTAATTGCTTCGTTGTAGGTCACGGAGTACGCCTCTCTTTAATGGAAATATTGCTGAGCTATTAGATTTTGGCCATGAGCCTTAAGCCTTGGGCTTTTCTGCGCATGTATTGCTTTAAGGGTCTTGGTTTTGGGCTCATGACTCACGGCACATGGCCCATAACCGGCCCCATAGAAATACCCCATAGCCTATCAGTGTGCGTTTTCAATCAAGAAGAATCGTATGGCTTCCTTAAAGTTCTCCACGGCTTCTTCCTTTGTGCTTCCCCGGGAAGCACATCCTGGTACATCAGGAGTCACTGCATAAAAGCCTCCATCCTCAGTATCTTCGTGTACCTGCACACGAATTCCTACCTTAATTTCTCCCTCCAGGCCACCCGTAGGCAGAGGGCTTAGAAATTCCTCAAATCGAAGAGACATAATAAATCGCCCTCCCTTTGCAAATCACAAACTTTTATAATCACTATGATTAGCCGTCAGCCATCTGCCTTCAGCTTTTAGTTTTTAGCTTATGACTAATGACAAATAGCTAATGGCTAATAACTAAGGGCTAGACTCACAAAGCCCATCCTTCAAGCTCTTTAGCTTAACATGGAAAGACGATCCTTCAGAGCATCCGCCTTAACAGAAAGTTCCTGCTCTTTTGCCTTTTCCTTTTCAATAACTTCAGCCGGTGCTTTGGCCAGGAAACCCTGATTATTTAGTTTTCCTTGCACTCTAGCCAGGTCCCCCTGTATGGTTTTTAATTCCTTATTTAAACGAGCAATCTCTTTATCCAAATCAATTAGCCCTTTAAGAGGAACAAATATTTCTACACCCCTGGTTACCGCAGTGGCGGATTGATCTGGTTTTACAGGCAGCTCACTCAGTATCTTTGCTTCGGCATTGGCCGACCCTTGAATATAAGCCGCATTTCTTTCCAGAATACCACGGAAGCTTTCTTCTGCTGCTACCAGCAAGGCCTCTGCCTTTCTACTAGGCGGTACATTCATCTCACCCCGGATGCGGCGAACAGCCGTGATTACTTCAATTAGTACAGCCATTTCAGCTTCAGCAGTATCATCTAATAAGTTTTCATCAGCCTTAGGCCACTGGGCCAGCATGATAGTTTCACCCTGATGGGGCAGCTTCTGCCAAATTTCTTCAGTAATAAAGGGCATAAAGGGATGTAACATTTCCAATACTTGCCTTAATACTTGCACCAGTACATGTTGGGCTGTAACTCTGTCTTCTGGTGTGGTTTTACCAAATAGACGAGGTTTCGCCAGTTCAATATACCAATCGCAGAATTCACTCCAAATAAATTCATACAGCACACGGGCAGCTTCCCCTAACTCATAGCGTTCCAGAAAATCTGTAACATCCTTCGCAGTTCCTTGCAAACGGCTGAGGATCCAGCGATCTGCCAAGGTGTACTGGCCACCTTGGGAGGTTGGGTCATAATCTCCTAGGTTCATCATAACAAAGCGGGAGGCATTCCACAATTTATTGGCAAAATTCCTTGCACCATCCAAGCGTTCAAAATGGAAGCGCAAATCATTACCGGGTGTGTTACCGGTAATCAGCATAAAGCGCAGGGAATCAGCACCATGGCTCTCAATGATATCCAGCGGATCAACCCCATTTCCCAAAGACTTACTCATCTTACGTCCCAGTGAATCCAGGACAAGTCCATGGATAAAGACTTCTTTAAAGGGCTCTTCTTCCATAAATCTAAGACCCGAGAAAATCATCCGGGCCACCCAGAAGAAAATAATATCACGGCCAGTTACCAGCACCGAGGTGGGATAAAAATGCTCCAACTCTTCGGTTTTTTCCGGCCAACCTAAGGTGGAAAATGGCCACAGGGCAGATGAGAACCAGGTGTCCAATACGTCGTTATCCTGCTCAACCTTACCTCCGCACTTACTGCACTTTGTTATTGGGGTTATGGAAGCAACCATTTCTTCACAGTCCTGGCAGTAGTATACCGGAATACGGTGACCCCACCATAGCTGGCGGGAAATACACCAGTCACGTATGTTTTCCATCCAGTTTAGGTAAATCTTTGTAAAGCGCTCAGGGATAAATTTAATGCGCCCGTCTTTGGCTGCTTGGATGGCTGGCTCTGCCAAGGGTTTCATCTTAACAAACCATTGTTTGGAAAGTGCCGGCTCAATGGCGGTATTGCAGCGATAGCAATGACCCACCGCATGGCTAATATCTTCTACCTTAACTAGATATCCCATAGCTTCCAAGTCACGAACAATCTGTTTACGGCACTCAAAACGGTCCAGGCCTTGGTACTTTCCGGCATGCTCGTTCATTTTGCCATACTTGTCAATAACAATGACCTCAGGTAACCCATGACGACGGCCAATTTCAAAGTCATTGGGATCGTGGGCTGGGGTCATCTTCACCGCACCGGTGCCAAAGGTGGGATCGCAGTAAGCATCTGCAATAACCGGCAATTCACGACCTACAATGGGCAGAACCAGGCTTTTGCCAACTAAATGCAGGTAACGATCATCCTCCGGGTTAACAGCAACGGCAACATCACCCAACATGGTTTCCGGGCGGGTGGTGGCAATAATAATATATTCTTCCGGGGTCTCCTTGGCAGGGTACTTAATGTAGTACAGTTGACCCGGCTTATCCTGATGCTCCACTTCAATATCAGAAATGGTGGTCTGACAGTGAGGGCACCAGTTGGTAATATAGTAGTCCCGATAAATCAGGCCTTGTTCAAATAGTTTTACAAATACTTCCAAAACAGCTTTGGAGCAGCCTTCATCCATTGTAAAGCGTTCACGATCCCAATCACAGGAAGCGCCCAGATGACGTAGCTGTGTGGTGATGCGGTTACCATACTGTTCCTTCCAAGCCCAGACCCGCTCCAGGAATTTCTCCCGGCCTAGATCGTATTTGGACTGGCATTCTTTAGCCAGTTGTTCCTCTACCTTGGCCTGGGTAGCAATTCCTGCGTGGTCAGTACCGGGAATCCACAATGCGTTATACCCCTGCATACGACGCCAACGGGTTAAGATATCCTGGAGGGTATTGTCCAGGGCATGCCCCATGTGGAGTTGGCCAGTAACGTTTGGGGGCGGCATAACAATACAAAAAGGGGTTTTATCCTTCTCTACTTTTGCATAGAAATATTTACTTTCTTCCCAGTGACGGTACCACTTACTTTCTACCTCCTTGGGATTGTAAACGGTTGGAATATTGTTCTCTGTCAATTCTTATCACTTCTCCTTGATTTTCTGAAATAAATAAAAGCTCCCGTCCATATCAAGGACGGAAGCTGTTTTCCGCGGTACCACCTTGCTTTCATCAGAACCCTAATGACAGGTTGTATGATGACAACTCTAAGGGCTATAACGGGCCACCCGACCAGGCCTACTACTTTTTCGGCTTGGCATCTCCGGGGCTACATCCTGGGTTTTGGGCAGAAGACCTTTCAGCCACGAATCTTCCTCTCTTGGACCAAAATAATCCCGGAACTCCCCTTCTTCGACTTTGTCTATGCAATAGTTTAATAATTTTTACACCTTGTGTCAACAAAGCCCTTCTGTTTCTCATTACAAACAAAAAATATTTTATAACATTTTATAATATACCATATAAAGATATTGAAGTAACTACGTATATCCGATAGTAGACTATTTTTAACCCATCTTTTTGAGAAGAGGAGTGGTCAAAAAGGATAAATCAAATATCTTATCTTTTGGTACAAACTTGTCCATCCTGTGGAGATCATCTAGATCTTATAAAAAGTTGTAACAGATCTTTAATTTTAGGTCTATTGGATGCAGTAGATCAATATAATAGCAAAATTGACAAAAAATTAGAGTGTACAAAATGCAGAATACCATTACTTTTTGAAATTCGATATCATATTATTTTACGACCTCAAACATTATCCCGAAGCCTAACAGAGAGTATATAATTTACTTTATTAAAGATACACCTACCCATGACAAGGTAGGTGTATTTTACTATCGGTTAAAAGTATTCAAATATCTCCTATTAACCAGTCGTTTTCTTGTTGAGGGGAGGTTTACCCCAATCACACCCCCAATGGTACCAGCAATGGTTATGGCAGTTGTTAGTAGAACCGGGTCAAATATCAAAACTCCTGTAAGGGCACCTGCCACAACCAAAAACATGCCGTAAATTAAACCCGTCATTCCACCATGCTGCCAGCCCCTAATGCCGGCCACAGCACCAGCACTACCTCCTCCCATGGCAGCTGAAGCTAGAACTGTTAACAAAATAAGCATCGAAAAGTGGTAAACCGACTGGTGAGTGACTGCCACCGCAAAGCCCATCATTACTAGCACCGCTAAGGTCACACTAAAGGCCCTTACAAGGCCCGTACCAACTGCCCCCTTTTTAAAGGGCTTGTCTTCTTTTACATCATGTTTTCGCCACTGCACAAAGGTTAATTTCCCCATGCTTGTCACAAGGCCTCCTTTTTCCTTATTCTTTCTAAATATTTATGTACCATTATCAAAAATATGCTTATTAAGCCAAAATATGGTCATTATTTTTCTTTCATTAAATAAACTAGTAGTGGATTTGCTAAGGGAGGTGTTCTTTTTGAGAATACGCTGGAGGTTATGGTTATTCATTTTGTTGCTACTCTTTGCTATAGTCGGTTTAGGTACATTTGGTGTAAAAAACTTTCTGTTTTACAGCCAGGAGACAGAAAAACCTGATCGGATAAAGGTGGTAGAGGGACAACTTACATTCCTGGCTCTACCCCATTACATTGCATTGACCCAGGGTTTTTACCGGGAACAAAACTTAGAAGTAGAAACTGCTGTTACAAACACTCCCCCAGAGGAACAGCTGAACTTAAAGGGACAGGGTGATGTATTCCTGGGCAATCTTTGTCAAACTGTTTTTACCCGCCCACTGGGAACTGGGGCAGATCTCGTAGCCTTCGGGGCATTAGCCCAAAAAGAAGGGGCCTTTCTATTATCCCGAAAGGATGACCAGAAGTTTTCCTGGGAGAATGTTAAAAAGAAAATCATTTTAGGAGATGCACCAGATACACAGTCTAATATTATTTTAGAAGAAGCTCTAAGACAAAATAATTTAGCATTACAGCATCATGTTATTATTGTGCAAAACCTGCCATCTAATCTAAAAGAGGGTGCCTTTCAGGCCGGTGTGGCCCATTATCTACAAATGCCCCAGCCCTTTGCCTATCAAATTCAAGAGAACCAACTTGGAAAAATTGCTATTTTTTTAGGAGATGCTGTTGCTCCCATCCCTTCGTTGGTTATTCTGGCACCGGAATCATACCTGAAGCAACACAGCAAGGAGTGTCAAAAGCTTGTTAATGGGCTTTGCAAGGGACTTTTATGGCTGGACTATCACAAACCAGAGGAAGCAACCAGAGTAGTGGCTTCTTACTTCCCGGAGTTGGATAAAAAAACCCTTACAGCAATTATTAAACAGTACAAAGAATTAGGTATGTGGGGTAAAAACCCGTTGATTGCAGAGGAACATTATGAACATCTAAAGGCCTATGTAAGCCGTGCCGGCGAACTAACCAACCCTGTGAAATTCAGTGATGGAGTCAATAACAAGCTGGCCAAAAAGGCTGCCAAGACAGTAAAATATATTCCCCCGGAACAGCAGAAAGAAAAGACCTGGTGGGAAAAGGTAAAGAGCCTGGATTTTAAGTGAGTTTCCGTCATAATAGGATGGCCGTGGGGAAAAATATATAATAGCCATCAGCCATGAGCCTTAAATCATACCTGCACAAAAAAGCCTATGGCTCATGGCTGATGGTCTAAATCAAAAAGCTACAGACTGATGGCTGAAAGTTAACACGGCTGACAGCTTATAAGGAGGTATTTTCGTGCGCGTTGCCATCATCGGGGCAGGTATCTCTGGACTGGCCTGTGCCCATGAGTTGGAGCATAATGGCATATACCCAGATATATTTGAAGAACGCTCCCGTTCCGGGGAGCTTTTTTCCCATGTGGCCGGTATTCTACAATTGATGAATCGTCCGGTCCGAAACCCATTGAAATGGATAAAAAAAGAATACCATATTAATTTTGAACCCCTGGCTACCTGGAAAAAGATTACCATGAATTCAGCAAATGTAACTCGAACTGTTACATCAACGAATTTTGGTTATTTTCTAGAGCGGGGCCAAGGCGAGCGTTCATTAGAAACTCAGCTATCAAATAGTATAAAAAGCAGAATTAACTTCAATCATCGTGCGAATTACTCCGAACTGGCCCAGGAATACGATTATGTAGTAGTGGCCACAGGTCACAAGGAAGCGGGCGCTACCTTGGGTATTCTAGAAGATATCTTTACCACAATGGTGCGTGGTGCTGAGGTACTGGGTGAATTTGACACCGAAGAATTAATTATGTGGGTGAATACCGACTATGCTCTAGGGGCTTATGCTTATTTAACACCTTTTAGCAATAACAGGGCCAGTTTGGTTCTAATCCATGCCAATGCCAGCCGGGAAGAAATGGAGCGTCACTGGGTAACGTTTTTAAAAAAAGAGAAACTTGATTATCAAATTACAGAGAACTTTTTACTCTCCCATACGGCTTGTTATGCCTACCCGCATCAGGTGGGAAATATTCTTTTGGTGGGTACGGCCGGTGGCTTCATGGAGTCCTTTCTTGGTTTTGGGACCCTTTCCTCCCTGCGCAGCGGTGTATTGGCTGGCAGGGCCATCGCCCGAAACCAATCTTTTAACAAAGCTGTCTATCATCTAAACCAGGAAATGAAACGATCGGTTCGACTGAGAGAAATTATAAATACCATGGATAATAAGGACTATGATCGCTTAATTGCAGCCGGCACTTTACCCTTAGTAAAAAATTTAATCTATAATACAAATTTCCCCATCTTAAAATACACCGCAGATATTTTAGAACTAGTGCGGGCCTCGGTGGATTGGCAAAAAAAAAGTATCCTGCCGGCCCGTAAACCTACTAAACGATAATTAGTAGATGTCGGAAACGCGGTTGGCATCATCAGAGGCTGGTATTCTGCAACCAATGAACCGTCTCCCACCTTTACCAAATGCAGAAAATGAAAGGGGAAAAAGAGATAAACAACCGGTAATTACACCTCACGGTTGTTTCTTGCGATTTCTTAGAATAACCCCGCAGTCTTGCTATCAGGTAAAGCAGCGACGGTATGCCAAGGCTAAGGACACCGTTACGTCTCCTTTCAGCGGGGCCAAATAGCCCTTATAAAAAAATGACATATGTTTACCAGCATTATTTTAAAAAAGAAAAACCGCTACTCAATAGCGGTTAGATTGATCCCATCTTTATGTATAAATTCATCCAGTACCTTTAATAGTTTCTCTTTGCCTCGGCCGGTTTCTGCAGAAAAAGAAATTAATTGGTGTTCTTTTGACAAGGGCAAAGATTTCTTAATAACTGCCTGTTGTTTAGCCCATTGGTTGTTAGACAATTTATCTACTTTAGTAGCCACCACCACCGTGGGTACATGATAATACTGCAACCACTCATACATTTGTTTGTCCTGGGCAGTGGGTGTATGACGGCTATCAATCAGAAGCACCACACCCTTTAGACACTCCCGCTCCTTCAGATAACCCTCAATCATTTTTCCCCACTTAATCCGTACATCAGTTGGTACTTTGGCATAACCATAGCCTGGCAAATCTACCATAAGGAATTGATCATTGTTAATGTTGAAAAAGTTTATCAGTTGAGTTCTGCCTGGGGTACTACTGGTTTTAGCCAGACCCTTCCGGTTTACCACTTTGTTAATTAAGGACGACTTGCCAACATTAGAACGTCCCACAAAGGCCACCTCGGGTAAATTCCCCGGGGGATACCCCCCGGGGTTAACTGCACTTGTTACAAATTCTGCGGCTACTATTTTCACGACGGTAACTGGGTTCCTCCTTGCTGCTGAACCTCCTGGGAATCCACCGCCGAAAAGTGCGGATTATCCATTACTGCTGCTTCTGGTTCTAAAACTGTGGTCGTGTCTACCACTTCTTTTTCCAGCAGGGCAATGGCCAACACCTGATCGATGTGATCCACCAGCTTAAATTCTAGCTGCTTTTTAATGTTGACTGGGATATCCTCCAAGTCTTTTTTGTTATCGTTGGGCAGAATGATCAATTTAATACCTGCCCGGTGGGCTGCCATGACCTTCTCTTTAATTCCACCTACGGGCAAGACGCGACCACGCAGGGTAATTTCACCGGTCATAGCAATATCATGTCGCACCTTACGTCCCGTAAGCACCGAAGCCATCGCTGTAGCCATTGTTATACCGGCAGAGGGACCGTCCTTGGGAATAGCCCCTTCGGGGATATGAATATGCAAATCCCACTTCTCAAACATTTCCTGATCAATACCAAGTTCCTGGGCACGGCTGCGAATAAAGCTATAGCCAGCCTGGGCAGATTCTTTCATGACATCGCCCAGTTTACCTGTAAGGGTCATACGACCGGTTCCTTTATAGGTGGTTACTTCGATGACCAGGGTATCACCACCCACTTCGGTCCAGGCCATGCCAGTCACTGTACCCACTTCATCATTTTGCTCCGCTACTCCGTAACGATAACGGGGAATTCCTAAGAACTGTTCCAGATTCTGGGTAGTAACCTTCACTTTTTCCGCTTGCCCAGCCACAATTTTTTTGGCAGTTTTACGGCAGATGGATGCAATCTTGCGCTCCAAATTCCTTACCCCGGATTCCCGAGTATACTCCCGAATCACTTTCAGAATGGTATTTTCGGAAATCTGGATCATTTCTTCGGTCAGCCCATGGTCTTTAATTTGTTTAGGCATCAGGTGACGCTTAGCTATTTGTAGTTTCTCTTCTTCAGTATACCCAGAAATTTGAATAACTTCCATGCGATCCAGCAAGGGCCGGGGAATGGAATACATATTGTTAGCTGTGGTAATAAACATAACATTGGACAGATCAAAGGGTGTTTCGATGTAATGGTCACTGAAGGTACTATTTTGCTCAGGATCCAGTACTTCCAGCAACGCAGAAGACGGGTCTCCTCTGAAATCGCTGGCCATTTTATCAATTTCATCCAGTAGGAATACCGGATTCTTAGACCCGGCGGTTCTCATTCCTTGGATAACCCGTCCGGGCATAGCCCCTACATAGGTTCTACGGTGACCACGTATTTCTGCCTCGTCCCGTACACCTCCCAAGGAAATCCTTACAAACTTGCGATCTAGGGCCCTGGCAACAGAACGCCCTAGGGAGGTTTTACCAACACCTGGAGGCCCAACTAAGCAGAGTATAGGACCTTTCATTTTCTTGGCCAATTTACGAATAGCTAAATATTCGGTGATTCTTTCTTTGGGATCCTTTAATCCGTAGTGGTCGGCTTCTAAAACTTCTTCCGCCGCATTGATATCAATGCGGTCTTTAGTACTCTTGCTCCAAGGCAAACTTAACATCCAATCGAGATAGTTGCGTACAACAGCTGCCTCCGCTGCCATTGGGGGCATTTTTTCCAGGCGCTCCACTTCCTTTAAAGCCTTTTCTTCAGCTTCTTTTGGGAACTTAGCCTTAGAAATTTTCTCTCTAAATTCTTCGCATTCAGCCACCCGCTCATCCTTTTCACCTAATTCTTTTTGGATGGCTTTCATTTGTTCCCTTAAATAGTACTCTTTTTGTGTTTTTTCCATTTGCTTGCGAACTCGAATGTTGATCTTACGCTCTAATTCAACAATTTCCAACTCTTTAGCCACGATACCACAAAGTTTTTCCAAGCGATCTACTATCTCAACAGATTCAAGCACGTTTTGCTTATCTTCAATTTTTAGGGCCAAATGAGAGGCAATAATATCAGCCAGACGGCCAGGTTCTTCTAAATTTACTACAGAGACCACCGTTTCTGGAGGAATTCTTTTAGAAAGTTTTACATATTGCTCAAATTGATAGACCAAACTCCTCATTAGAGCTTCTACTTCTGCACCTTTCTCAAATTCTTCCGAATACTGCTGAACTTCTACTCTAAAATAAGGATCTTGATGTTCATATTTTTCAATTTTGGCCCGAGCAATGCCTTCCACCAGCACTCTAATTGTGCCACCCGGAAGTTTTAACAGTTGCTTTACTTCTGCCACTGTTCCAATATTATAAATGTCATCCACTGTGGGCTCATCGGTCTGAGCCTCTCTTTGAGTTGCTAGGAAAATCATTCTATCCTGAACCATTGCTTCTTCTATGGCTTGAATTGATTTTTCTCTTCCAACGTCTAGGTGTATGACCATATAAGGAAATACCAAAATACCCCGTAATGGGAGCAGGGGTAAAGATTTAATTTCGGAATTCACTGCCGCACCTCCTTGTATATTCTAAACATATGTTGAGTAATTAGTTACTAAGAATAAAGTTATCATAACATAAAAGTTCTTAATACTGCTATAACAATAATTTCCACTAACAGAAAAAACCCAGCAATAGCTGGGTTTTGGAAGTTTGATGAAGGAAATCTAAAATTTTAAGTAACAAGAATACCTATTATTCACAGATATTTTTTTAATTATCAGGATTTGGCAGATTCCTGTGCTAAAAAAGCTGCAGCGGGAAGCTCTAGATTGGAAGTTAATGGCTCCCACTGTTGCTCTTTCTCTGACTGTCCCATAAGTGACCCTGTAATCACATCTCCCAAGGTATCCACAGGGATTACCTCAATACCTTCCATGTTTTTAAACATTTCTTGGTAATTCTCCCTAGGGATGAGAACCTTTTTAACCCCGGCCTGACGTGCCGCGTCTACCTTTGCCACAACGCCGCCAATGGGCTTTACTAAGCCACGAATGGATATCTCCCCGGTCATGGCTACGGTATTGTCAACAGCAATCCCTTTGATAGCTGAATAAATGGCTGTGGCTATGGTAACGCCAGCAGAGGGACCATCCACTAAACCACTGCCCAGGAAATTTACATGGATATCATAATTTTGTGGATTTACATCCATAACCCGCCGCAGTACAGTAACTACATTTTCTACTGAACTACGAGCCATACTTTTGCGCCGTACTTTTTTCCCGTTGCCACCAATCTCTTCTTCTTCAACTACTCCAGTAACAGTGATTTTCCCAGTTCCCGCAACATTGGGGATAACCGTTGCTTCCACTTCTGAGACAATCCCCATATTGGGACCATACACTGCCAGTCCGTTCACCACACCAATCTGGGGTTGAGGATTAATTTTCCGCTCGGGTCGTGGTGAGTATTGACCGCTATGGATAACCCACTCTATATCCCTTACTAGAATTTCTTTCCTACCTTCCGTAAGGGCAATACCACCAGCGATCTGAATAATATTTACAGATTCCCTGCCATTTGTGGCATACCGTTTAATGACATCTAAGGCCCCTTTCTCTAGGGGAAAACCAATCTTTTGTGCTGCATTATCTGCAATCTTCTCTATCTCATCCTGTTGCAGCGGACGGAAGAAAATTTCCAAGCAGCGGGAACGTATGGCCGGCGGAATTTCATCTGGTGTTCGGGTGGTTGCACCGACCATACGGAAATCCGCCGGCAATCCATTCTGGAAAATATCATGAATATGAGTCGGTATGTTACTGTCTTCGGTGCTGTAGTAGGCACTTTCCAAAAAGACCTTGCGATCTTCCAAAACCTTTAATAATTTGTTCATCTGAATAGGGTGAAGTTCCCCAATTTCATCAATGAAAAGCAATCCTCCATGGGCCTTTGTGACAGCCCCAGGCTTGGGTTGTGGGATTCCTGCCATGCCCATTGGGCCTGCTCCCTGGTAGATGGGGTCATGCACCGAACCGATTAATGGGTCTGCAATACCCCTTTCATCAAAGCGGGCCGTGGTGGCATCCAACTCGATGAATTTTGCATTTTCCTTAAAGGGTGAGCTAGGTACCTTTTTTGCCTCTTCCAATACCAGTCTGGCTGCTGCAGTTTTACCGACACCAGGAGGGCCATAGACAATAACATGCTGTGGGTTGGGTCCACATAGAGCAGCCCTCAGGGATTTTAAACCCTCTTCCTGCCCTATGATCTCACTAAACTTTTTGGGTCTTGTTTTCTCTGCCAACGGTTCTGTTAGGGAAATAGCCCTAAGCCGTTGCAATTTCTCCATCTCTTTACGGGATTCCTTTTCTACGGCAGTTTTATTGCCTTGTTGTTGCTTTAATAAATTCCAGAAGTACAGACCAATTACCACCGCAAAAAATACCTGTATGAAGGTGAGAAAACCCCCAAGACTGGTAAGTTCCCCCATTAATCCGACGCCTCCTTTTAGCTAACATTTCTTTTTGTATTATTGCTAAAAGGACCAGATTTTACACCCTAATTTAGGGTAATTCTTTGGATTATAGCTGTCAACCATCAGCCGTGTGCTTTTAGCTTTTAGACAACTCCCCCTGTCCCTTTGGGGAGGGGGATAAAACCCTCCTCTTTAAAGAACGATAACTCAGTACTAACAGCTAAAAGCCCATGGCTCACAGCCACTATTTTAAAAAGCAAAAACACGGGGTTTATACCCCCCGTGTTTTATTAGGCAGCACGCTACGCGCTTTCTTCTTTTTTCTTTTTAGAGTCCATTGTGATAAGAAGAGGTTCACTCTTTTTCAAAATGGCATCCTTTGTAATGACAACCTTTGAAATATCCTCCCGAGAAGGAATATCATACATAATGCCAAGCATGGCTTCTTCCATAATGGCACGCAGACCCCTTGCACCGGTTTTGCGTTTGAGAGCCTCTTTGGCTACCTCACGCAGAGATTCAGGTTGCAACTCCAAATCCACACCGTCTAATTCAAAGAGCTTTTGGTATTGTTTGGTTAAAGCATTTTTAGGTTCTGTTAATATACGAACCAGTGCTTCTTCATCTAAAGCATCTAAGGTAACAATAACCGGCAGGCGGCCTACAAACTCGGGTATCAAACCAAATTTCAGCAGGTCTTCCGGTAAAATGTTGGCCAGGATTTCGCCAATCTTTTTTTCTTTTTGGGTTTCAATTTCTGCTCCAAAGCCCAGCTGTTTTTTACCTGTACGATTTTGAATTATCTTATCAATTCCGTCAAAGGCACCACCACAGATAAACAGAATATTGGTGGTATCCAGCTGGATAAATTCTTGATGGGGATGCTTACGTCCACCCTGGGGAGGCACACTGGCAACAGTACCCTCAAGAATTTTCAGCAATGCCTGCTGAACACCCTCACCAGAAACATCCCGTGTAATGGATGGGTTTTCAGATTTGCGGGCAATTTTATCAATTTCATCAATATACACAATACCTTTTTCAGCCTTTTCTACATCATAATCAGCTGCTTGGATTAGCTTCAACAGGATATTTTCCACATCTTCACCGACATATCCTGCCTCAGTCAAAGAGGTGGCATCTGCGATGGCAAATGGCACGTTTAACAGACGAGCCAGCGTCTGGGCCAGCAACGTTTTACCACAGCCCGTGGGACCCAACATCACAATGTTACTCTTGGAGAGTTCCACGTCTTCAACTTTGCCCCCAAGGTTAATACGTTTGTAATGGTTGTAAACTGCCACAGCCAATTGTCTTTTTGCACTGTCTTGGCCGATTACATACTGGTCCAAAATGTCTTTTATCTCTTTAGGTTTTGGCAAA
Organism: Desulforamulus reducens MI-1; assembly: GCF_000016165.1. Lineage (GTDB taxonomy): Bacteria > Bacillota > Desulfotomaculia > Desulfotomaculales > Desulfotomaculaceae > Desulfotomaculum > Desulfotomaculum reducens. The sequence goes on from NC_009253.1 coordinate 2,790,537, forward strand.
TCGCCCATATCCATACCCAAATCGTCGTTTAATTCTTCTTCGATGATTTCGTTGCATAACTCTATGCATTCATCGCAGATATAAACTCCGGGGCCGGCCACAAGCTTTTTCACCTGATCCTGCATTTTGCCACAGAAGGAGCATTTGAGCTGGCCTTTCTCGTTAAACATATTTCCACCTCTTTTATCTTTACTTCCGATACGGCATCACCTCGTCGATGAGTCCGTACTTCTTGGCTTCTTCGGCCGACATAAAGTAGTCACGCTCAGTGTCCCGGGTAATTTGTTCCAGTGGTTGACCGGTGTGGTGGGCCAACCGGTCATTGAGTAAGTCTTTCATGCGAAGAATTTCCTTGGCATGAATATCAATATCGGTAGCCTGACCCTGAACGCCTCCCAGGGGCTGATGAATCATAATTCTAGCCATCGGGAGAGCGTAGCGCTTTCCTGGTGCTCCAGCAGCCAGCAAGAAGGATCCCATGCTTGCAGCTTGCCCCAGACAAATGGTGGATACAGCAGGTTTAATATACTGCATGGTATCGTAGATTGCCAGCCCCGCAGTAACAACCCCGCCCGGAGAGTTAATATAAAGGTGGATATCCTTCTCAGGATCCTCAGCCTCCAGAAATAAGAACTGTGCAATTACCAGGTTGGCAATATGGTCGTCAATGGGTCCACCAATAAAAATTATACGATCCTTCAACAACCGTGAATAAATATCGTATGCCCGCTCGCCCCGGTTAGTCTGTTCTACTACTATTGGTACTAAGCCTGACAAGTCCATCGCCTCCTTGATATATCTAGATCTTGTTAATAGCTATTCTACAGGGCTTTACTTAGCCAATATATTCAACTTAGTCCTCTTTTGTGCCTTCAACAACCTTGGCATTTTCGACCAGGAACTGAACAACTTTACGACGGGCTATATCTTGATTAATATGCCCCAGTTCGCCCTGTAATTCCAGAGTTTTACGTACAATTTCTGCATCTTGCTTAACGTATTCAGCAATTTTTTGAATTTCTTCGTTCGTTTCTTCTGCAGTGGCAGTAATGTTCTCAACCTTTGCAATGGCATCAAGAACCAGTTCATTCTTAACATTTTTTTCAGCATCGGGTCTCATGCGCTGGCGCATATCGTCCATACTGGTGTTGGTGTATTGGAAATATTGATCCAGGTTAATACCCTGCTGAGCCAAACGCTGACCCATACTGTTCAACATTTCTTCAACCTTTTGGCTAATCATTGCTTGTGGTATTTCAACAGTGGCTTTTTCTACAGCAGCTTCTACTGCACCGTTTTCAACGGATGACTTGGCTGTTCTTTCGGCGACTTCCATTAATTTTTTCCGAATATCGGACTTTAATTCATCCAAGGTATCGAATTCACTCACATCTTTTGCAAACTCATCATCCAAAGAAGCCAGTTCTTTACGTTTAATTTCATTAATTTTTACTTTGAAGGTTGCAGGTTTACCTGCCAAATTTTCAGCATGATATTCTTCAGGGAAGGTAACATTTACCTCTTTTTCTTCCCCCAGCTTTACACCCAGCAATTGCTCTTCAAAACCTGGAATAAAGGTGCCGGAACCAACGGTCAGGGAATAGTTTTCAGCATGACCTCCTTCAAAGGCTTCACCATCTACATAGCCGGTAAAGTCAATGAGCGTTATATCATCCTTTTTAATTTCCCCCTCTTCCAACGTTACCAATTTAGCATGGCGGTCTTGGAGACGTGCTAGTTCTTTTTCTACATCTTCGTCAGTAACTTCAGAGGAAGCCTTTGTTACTTCCAATCCCTTGTACTCGCCTAGAGTAACTTCCGGTTTAACTTCTACGGTAGCTTTAAAGATAAGGGCTTTGCCAGCTTCGCCCTGTACAATATCAATTTTGGGCTGATCAATGGGTTCCGTTGCGGTCTCTTTGAGAGCTTCCATATAAGCGTCTGGAATAATAATCTCCACAGCTTCACCAAATAGAGTCTCGGTACCTACGAAACGCTCTACCATTTTCCTAGGCGCTTTCCCTTTACGGAATCCTGGAACATTAACTTGCTTTACAACCTTTTTGTAAGCTTGATTAAGAGCCTGATCAACTCTCTCCTGCTCTACCTCGATTTCTAAAAGGACGGTGTTTTTTTCGATCCTTTCTGCAGTGGCCTTCATTTCAAGTGTTCCTCCTTAAATATCCTATAGATTATTATTCTTCCTACTGAAATTACACCCTCCCTTAGGCCGATGCAACCTTAATTATTCTTAGTTTAACCAAATATAGAAAAACTCTTATATTTAGTTCTACGAAGGTTGTCCAACTCCTGCCAAAGTCGAATCATTTACAGCCAAAAAGGGTAATTTTTTCCAGCTTACTCAATAACTAAAATACCAGGGCATAACCCTGGCAATCCTATATCATCCCAATTATACCATAATGTCTATGCTTTGCAAAACATTTGCTAACATAATATGTATACCCCTTTTTCTTAGATTTCAAGTATTGAGATAATAAAATTTTTGTTGTATAAAGAAGTTGGACAATTAAAAATAAACAGAATTTTTTGCCAATATATTTATGGGGAGGTGATTCTCTATGGTTGAAAAATGTTCTATTTGCAATAAAGAAACGACACGGGTATTGGAATGTTCTGTTTGCGGCGAAGAAGTATGTTCTTCCTGCCATGAGCAGTGCAGTGTATGTGGCCAATGGGCTTGCCATAAGCACATTGTATGTCTTAATAAAAAACTGTATGTTTGTTCAAACTGTTATGCTGAAAAAATTGTAGATTCGTTAGCTTAGCCGGGAAAACTTACTTCCGGCTTTTGTATTTGTAATAGTTAATAGTGAAATAATAGCGAAAAAGGATCGAGGTGAAGAAAATGATTTCCGGTTGGTCACTATACCAAACTCTTACTTGGCTATTGGTGGGTATCGTTACAGCAATGGTCTTATGGACAGCATTTAAATATATTAAAAAGCAAAAAACACCTAATTAAACAGGTGTTTTTTGCAATGGTGCGGATGAAGGGACTTGAACCCCCACACCTCGCGGTACCAGATCCTAAGTCTGGCGCGTCTGCCAATTCCGCCACATCCGCAAGTAATTACTGGTGACCCATCCGCGACTCGAACGCGGGACACCCTGATTAAAAGTCAGGTGCTCTACCAACTGAGCTAATGGGTCATAAAACTTGGCTGGGGCGGCTGGATTCGAACCAACGAATGCCGGAGTCAAAGTCCGGTGCCTTACCGCTTGGCGACGCCCCAATCTATCTATAAATATTAATGGGGTGGATAATGGGACTCGAACCCACGGCCTCCAGAGCCACAATCTGGCGCTCTAACCAGCTGAGCTATACCCACCACAAAGAAATTTGCTGACTCGCAGAAATTATATTACCAAAGTGTTCAACCATTGTCAAGCATTGTTTCAACAAATCATTTTTTCTTATAGTTTGTCGTCACTGCTTAATCTAAATATTTTTGCCAGAACAATTATTAATTATATATAATTTAATTTCTGTTGTCAATACTTAAAGTATTTTTCTGACACAAATAACATACAAAAATAAATACAATAAAAGATAACCGTTATTATCTAGTTAAAAGCTGTTTGATCATCGCCTGGGCGTCTTCCACCGTGACAGGTATCTTCTGCTGATACAGTTCCTGATAGGGTAAGAAGATTTGACTGGCTGTGGGTAATTCTAAATCTGCCTCCTCAACGAGCGCCGGGTCTGAGAGCAGCCTGGGCGCTCCCTGGGCAATTACCCTGCCCTCTGTAAGAATAACCACTTGGTCTGCCCACTGCACTACTAGGTCCACGTCATGGGTAGCCAGTATAATGGTTTTTCCTTGCTGGTTTAATACATCAAGGATAGAAAATAGGCTTCGTTTTCCTGATGGGTCCAAAAAGGCCACAGGCTCGTCCAACACAATCATATCGGGGTCCATTGCCAGTACACCGGCAATGGCTACTTTTTTTTTCTGCCCATAACTCAGGTGGTAGGGTGCTTTATGGGCTAAGTCCTTCATTCTTACAATACGTAAGGCTTCGTTAACTCGGTTGTTTAATTCCTCTCCCCGTAACCCCTGATTGATGGGGCCAAAGGCCACATCATCCCAAACAGTCCCTGAAAAGATTTGATCATCCGGGTCCTGAAAGACCAGCCCAACCTTCCCTCTTAACCACTGCTGGTTACTTTGATGCACCGCCCTACCCATAACGGTTACAGAACCCTGCTGCACAGTGTTAATCCCATTAAAATGTAATAAAAGGGTGGTTTTCCCCGAACCATTAGGTCCTAAAATAGCTATTTTCTTTCCTTTCTCAAAGCCTAAGGATAACTTGTCCAATGCCCGAGTGCCATCTTTATAGTAGAAGGACAAATCCTTTATTTCAATTGCATAATCCATTGGTACCCTCCCATATCAAAAAACTTAATTGTCCAAGAAGCAGAAATAACTCCTACTCCGAAGCCAAAGTCTATTTTTTTGACGCGATGGCAATGCCCGCAACAATGAAATTTACCAGTATACCCCCGGGCAAGCATGGCTAAATAAATTCTTTCAGCCCGCTCATAGGAACGCAGAAAAAGAATAGCAACAGTGGTGCCAAGTGTTTTTATTGTATGAAGGTGCCAAAGATTTCGACCCTGGGTAAACCCCCTGGCCGCCCGGGCAGTTTGCATACGATCTAACTTATCCAATGTCACAGCAATATAGCGTATGGTAAAATCCATTAATACAATAAAGATTCTAGGAACCTTCATGTGATTTAATGCATGTAGAAGATCCTTTAGCGTGATACTGGCCGATAGAAAAACCATACCTAGAAAAGCAGTTGCCATACGAAAGCAAGGAAGAACTGCGGCCTCCCAGCCCTGTCTGGAAGCAATTAATGTAAAATTCCCCAACTGCATGGTCAGCAACGGTTCTCCCGGTATTACAAAGGGAATAATCGAAACCATAACACCACCAAAGGGTAGAATCAACATTACTTTCTTAGCCAGATAAGTTGGCGAAATCCCGGCAACCATTAAGAGACCTAGCATGAACATATCCGCAGTTAACAATAGATGTTGATCCCGCAATGTCGTGGCAGTGAAAATATATAAAATAACGGCTACCAGTTTCACTCGGGCATCGATCTCTCTTACCCAAGTCTTTGTTGGTAGCCTCTCGCTAAGCATGTTTGGCATGGGCTAACCCCCGTGGCTTTATTAGGCAGAAGGGTTCTGTTTATGAATTAGGAGTTTCTTCATTCCCATCATGAATCCAAAGGTTAACAATACACCGGTGACCCCTGCAACCCCGGTGGCCAGGGATTCATTGCCAATACCGGGCATAACATAATCAGGAATTGGCGAACTCAGCACCTCCTTTCCCTCCGCTTTTACTAAAAAGTTCTTATCCTCGGCAACTCTCTCCAAGCCATCGGGATGAGGCGAGGCAAAGGGTGACAAGAGAGCAGCTACCAGAAGAGAAGCCAGTAAACCTAGAAACAATTTTCTAGTCACAACAAATATCCTCCTTTTTAAACCAGGCTGGTTGGTAGCCCATATTTAATACCGTCAATACAACGACCGCGGTGATTAAACCTTCGCCCACACCAATAATAGCATGGACCCCCAGCATGGCCGGGAGGGCAACATTAAAGGGTACCGTACCAGAAACAGCCAGTTCCAAAGTGGTCATAAGGGCCGCACCCATCACAGAAAACCATGCCGCGGCAAAGGAAGCCAGTCCTAAACCTAGGTTTCCCTTAATAATCCCCTTGATAGCAACATTAAAGGCCCAGGCTATAATGACACCAAGCACTGCCATATTGAAAATGTTAGCCCCTAGGGCTGTTATACCTCCATCTAAAAAGACAAAACATTGAATAATTAAAACAGTGGCTAATACAATACTGGCACTCCAGGGGCCCAACAATGTGGTGGCAAGGGCGGCACCCAGTAAGTGACCAGAGGTACCCCCTGCAATGGGAAAATTAATCATTTGAGCAGCAAAAATAAAGGCTGCCATCACACCCAATTGAGGAATTTGTCTGTCACTCAATTGCTGCCGTGTCTTTTTTACACTATAACCTAAAGCACCGATACTGAGGGTCGAGGCTGTGACCCAGGTTTTAACATCTAAAAAACCATCCGGAATGTGCATACAATCCCTCCTTTAAATTAAAGACTTACATGATTTTATTCTTTATGAAATATTGTATTCCTACATGTCCATGGATTTTTAAAAAACATTTCTCGTTACCTCTTTCATACTATTTGTTGGTTACTTCAAATCATTGTGTGACTTGATATTTATCTGCTCTTAGATAGCAGACCTTCATCCCTGTATTACAAAGAAATATTGTATGCAATATACCTTTAGGGTTTGCGTCTAACTGACTAACATTGTGTTTAAAATTCTGCTATTATATGGAATGTACATTATTGTTTTAAGGAGGTCTTTCTCTTGACCCATTCCTTTAAAGAAGGTTTTAAAGCTGCATTACCCGTGGTCTTTGGCTACTTTCCCATTGGCATGGCCTTTGGTGTATTGGCCGTTCAGTCTGGAATGACCACCTTAGAGGTCTTTATGATGTCTTTACTGGTCTATGCAGGATCTGCCCAGTTTATTGCTGCAAGTCTACTGGCAACTCAGGCGTCTATTGGTACAATTATATTCACTACTTTTTTGGTGAATTCCCGTCATCTGCTCATGACAGCCTCTCTGGCACCCTATATGAAGAAAATAAGTTCTAAGCTTTTATCCCTCTTAGGCTTTTGGGTAACAGACGAAACCTTTGCTGTTTCCATTGCTGCGGTGGCCAAGGAGCCTAAGGATAAGGGTTTTTTCTTAGGTTTGTATATTACCTCCCATGTTGCCTGGATTTCCAGCACAGTTCTGGGATCAATGATGGGTAACTTTATTCCCAATCCAGAAAAATTTGGTTTGGACTTCGCTTTACCGGCTATGTTTATTGCTCTGCTGATTTTACAGGTAAGGCATAAAAAAGCCCTTGCCATTATTATTATTTCTGCTGCCTTATCCATTGGAATCAAATTAAACATGGCAGGTAGTTGGAATATAATTTTAGCCACTGTGATTTCTGCTACGATAGGAGTGTTAATGGATAAATGGATGGAAAAATCCTCACAGTCATTATCGGCATGATGGTGGTTACATACATACCTCGTATGCTGCCTCTGGCCATCTTGTCCCGGATGAATATTTCCAAGAGTTTTATGAACTGGTTGAGTTACGTACCAGTGGCAGTTTTATCTGCTTTGCTGGCACCGGAGTTACTATTAAAAGATGGACAACTTAGTATTAATTTGTCCAATACCTATCTCCTGGCAGCTATCCCTTGTTTTGCTGCAGGATTTTTTTCTAAGAGCATTTTTTTAACCGTAGTGGCAGGAATGGCAGCGATAGTTCTTTTGAATAATGTGCTTTAGTCGTTAGACTTCTGGGCATTCCTCTGGGGGGCGGCCATGGGCCTTAGCATAAATTCAAAAAAGACCAATTTCCTTGGAAGTCCAGGAATTGGTCTTTTTCTTTTCTACCTTAAATCTTCTGATTCGGTAATCCTCTCGGGATGTTGATGATAAAGCCCTTCTATCGGCGATGACTCCGGACTAACAGCGAATGACTAAAGGCTAACAGCTAACGGCTTTTTACAGTTTCGTCCCTTCCATAGGTAAGTACTGCAGATTTAGGACATGCTCCACTTTATCGTCAAAGGCCTGGTCGTGGGATACCAATAAAAGCTGCTCAAACTTACATTCCTCCTGGGCCTTACCAATGGCCTCTGCTAGCATAGAGCGGCTTTCTGCATCCAGACCGTAGGTAGGTTCATCAAAGGCACAGAAACCCGCCCGGGAAAATTCCTTTACCATCGCCAATTGCATGGCCAAAGCAGCTTTCATCTGCTGTCCGCCGGATAAGCTGGCAAACCGCTTCTCCCCGGATACGGTGGTCACATAAAGGGTATAATCTCCGGACCGCCAGTTAAACTGAGCCGCTTCACTACTCATGGTGTTATAGATGGTTTGGGCCTGGGCAGCCACCCGGGAGGTAAGGTTACGGGCCACGGGTTCCTGGGAATTTTTCAAAATATACCGTGCCTTCTCCAAAATATTTTCCTGTGCCTGCAAACGGACCCATTCCTTATATTGCTGATCCCGCTGCAGGAGCAATTTATCCATAACCTCAACCCGTTTGCGTTGTTCCTCCACCCACCGGACAGCTTCCGCCAGTTTACTGGTGGCTTCACCCAGGTCAAGGTTAGCCCGGGCATAGATTGCTTTTAGCTCTTTATGCTTTTCTGGGCTATAAGCGGCTTCGGCTTCCTTAAATCTTTGCTCGGCTTGCAGTAGTTCAATCTCCAGGGTCTTTCGTTTCTTTTTACACTCTTCTAAGCTATTCAAATATAGCTCATATTTCTCGGCCACAGGCTGGTTTTGTAGGTAAAGGGTGTATCCCGGTAGGTGACATGTTTTGTTTGCTGTGGCTTCGGCCAGTTTGTTATCAAGACCGTGAAAGGGTGCCAGTTGTTGCTCCATATCCTTAATTTGATGCCTTACCCCCTTAAGCCCGGTCTCGATGTGAAGTGCCTTTTTTTCCGCGTTCTCGGCCGATTGTTGGAGTCGTTTGATCTCCTCCCAGAGGACCTTAAGGGCGGTTTCTTCCGCTGCCAACTCCTTCTTATATCCCACACGTTGGGTCAGCATTGCCTGTGCCATCTTATACTGTGACTCGACAGCTGGCTGCCAAAGCTGGTACCGCTGGTAGAGCGCCATCTGGAAGTTCTTCATCCTCCCTATCAGTGTTTGGAAGTAATTGGCAGATAAATCTTTGGTTTCTGCCAGTGTTTCCAGTCTGGCAAGCTCTCCCCCTAATTTTAAAACTTGGGCAAGGTTCTCGGCTGCAGTCCTGCCTTTGGCATCCTCCATTTGTCCATATAACCCTGTAATACCCTTAGCCAGCTGGCTGGCCCGGGCCAGTTTCTCCAACTGGGTTTTCTCCGCTGCCAGGCATTTTTCCACCTGATTTCTAGCCAGCGAAAGTTGCTCTAATTTTTCCTTATGTTCCACTGCTGCCTGCTGTAACTTTCCATTCAAAAGGGCCAAATCTTCTCTGGCCTTAGCCGGATCGAACTGGTTACAGGAGGTCCCTAACAAAGGGCATTGCCCACCGGAAAGCCTAGCCAGTTGCTGCTCTAAAGTGATCTTATCCTGTCTGGTTCTTTCTAAAAGCAAACGACATGACTGCTCTTGGCTTTCGACCTTTGCCAATTCCTCCTTCGCCTTAACCAACTGCCCCGCCATATGCTGATCCAACTGCTGGAGGATTTGTTCTAAATCCGTTAGTTGTTCAATGGCCGGTTTGTTGATGGCACTCATACCCCGCAGCCATTCCACAACAGCGGTCAGGTTGGTACGTAAGTCCTCTGCCTGACGGTACGACCGTTGGCAAGCCTCTTCTCCCCCTTGGTACTGCTCTAGGTTCCAGCCAAGTTTTTCTATTCTTGGTTGATAATCCAGCTCCTTTGAGACTGCATTTTCCCGATCCCGCTGGGCCTCAAGCCTTCTGGCTTCCAGGTCCTTGGCCATACCTGTTTCTTCCCGCTGCAGGTCCATCAGTTTCTTTTGCATTTGATCCCGTCTAAGCCGTTGTTTTTCCAGTTCCGCAATCTGCATTTCCAGTTGGGTATAGGCTTCAAAGTCCAATTGATTTTGCTGCAAGATTTTACCTGCCTGCCTAGCCTCTTCAACCCTGACCGTAGAGGTGTTTACATCGGCATTGGCTTGTGCCACAAGATTTCTGGCCTCACTGACCTTCAGCATAGCCGACTGATAAGTGTTCATCAGAGCGTCATACTGTTCCAATTGCCCGGCGGCTTGCTTAAGCTGTTCCTGGCATTTTTCCACCAATATCTCTAAGGTGGTCCTTTGCTTAACTCCCTCTTCCAACTTTTCCGGTGCATCCTGTATTTGTGATATTTGCCCTTCCAGACCACTAATAACAGCCCGCAGGCTAGCCATATCCTGACGAATCCCATTACAGGGTTCCCTCAGAACTTCAAAACACTGTCGGAAAATATCCACATCCAGCAGTGGGTCAAAGTGATTTTTCGCTTCGCTGGGCTTTAAGTCAAAGGGTATGGTGAATCTCCCCTGCTTAACACCCAGCAGGCTATGGTACACTTCTGCCAGCCGGTCAGGGTTTTCCACCCCCGCCATGTGGGCGAGAAAATCTTTTACTTCTTTTTCCCCTTCTGCCTCAATAAAATCATCATCCTGCCGTATCACTTTCCAGCGTCTGCCACCATTACCCACGTCCCGTTCCACCCTGTAAAGACAATCTTCATGCCAGAACCACACATCAACTTCCCCGGCTTTGCAGCCGTTTCTTAATAGGTATGTATTCTTTGCAATCCTTGTATTTCCCCGCAGGGGCTCGGCATCGAAAAGAGCATAACCGATAGCTTCGATAAGAGAACTCTTGCCTGCCCCATTCTTTCCGGCAATCTGGTTGATACCGGGTTCCAAGTGGATGGTAACACCCTGACCCTTTTCCCCCTCACCGTAGCTTTTTATATTCTTCAATCTTACCCTTTGCACCCACATTAGTTATCACCGTCCTTTGCCGATGCCACCGAACGTTCTGGCATTTCCGCCAACATTTCTGCTACCAGACGATCCACCAGACTATTGGTGTTAAGACGTTCACGAATTTCCTCAGAACCAAGCTTGTTTCGTACATCTTCTTTAAGCTGGTAAAATAAGTCTGCCACCAAGTCCGTATGTTCTTCCAGCCCCGCCAAGGGATGCTCCCACACCAGATCGCTAATGGCCCTAAGTTCGATAGACTCCCGAGAGGGGCTGGTATCTGCCGTTTCTGCCCCTACAATGTCTCCGGTTGCTAGCTGTAATCCCCCGGAATTAATTTCAACGGCTTTCACCGGCAGCTTTTCTTCCAAAAAGGTGGCCAGTGCATCGGTGTCCAATCGAATACGTCCTAGGTTCACTGCACCGGTTAATTCTAGGCGCACTGCATCTTCCGATCCAGCCCCTGCTTCCTTTAGCAAAGTAGCAACCTCCTGCTGAATACCATCCATTGCCCGCTTTGTTTTGTTACCGTGGGGCGAGCAATCATAGCGGAGGTTAATTACCCTTCTTTTTGGGACACTTAAAATTTCCGCCCTTTGTAAGGGGTGTGGCGCAAAGGGATCTATTTCCATCACGGCCATACCCCGTGGTTGCCCATCATAGCGGCATTCTTCCAGACGAACATGTTCCGGAGAACCGGGATTTACAGCCCAGCCATCATGGTTAAGCGGCTTGTGAATGTGTCCCAGGGCTAGGTAATCCACCCTCTCATGCAAGAATTCCAGTGTCTCCTTGGAAAAGCCACCACCTTCCTGCACCATATAATCGGGCCCGGCATGGAGCAGCATAATTTTAGCGGTGGGAACAGGCTCCTGCCACTGATCCATTGCCTCGGAGATTAACCGTGCCCTTTTAATGGTACCTGCTCCCAGATAACCGGCTCCAATGATGCGAACACCTTTGTAATCAATGTAAGAACCCCGCTTTGCGGTATCATCCCAGGGTGTTAACACAGGTCCCTCTGCATTAAAGGGAATGGATAGAAGATGAACAAGTCCAATATCATTTAAATAGCGTACCCATGTATGGGTTTCTCCTGTCACCGTGGCCCGGTCATGATTGCCTTCAATAATAAAAATGGGAATATTGGCTTCTTGCAATGGCATTAAACAATTGATGGCCTGTTGCAGTATGGGTGGCTGTATACTAGGGGAATCATATAAATCCCCCGCCACTAATAGGCCATCTACCCTTTGCTCTAGGGCCACCTGTACAATATAGCCCAGGGCCCTGGCGAAATCTTCATCGGGTAGTTTTCCACCCAGTCGCTGACGTCCCAGGTGTATATCCGAACAATGTATAAATTTTAGTGCCGGCATTTCTTTGCACTCCTTTTTTCAAATCCACGTGTGAGTATTCGGGTTTGTCCTTTCTTAATCAATTATACCGAAGCCTCCGACGGGATACCACCACCTATAGCAATGCATAAATATGGATAAAAAAACAATTGGGGGAGATAATATTTTTGAAAATACGAGGAGGTGCCTCATTTGTTGAAGGTACGGAGCCTTGCACAATTGAATGAAATAGAACGCAACGTCTTATTCTTTGTAAGAGAAAACACTTCCCCTGACGGTATGTTAATATACCCCTTGAGAGATATCGGAAAAACCTTGGGATATTCAGAACTGGAAGTGCAGCGGACCCTGCGAAATCTGGAGAATTTGAAATTGGTGGATTACAGGGAGGGCGAAAGTCCAGGTGACCCAAATATGATCCTTTACAAAGATGAATGGCTAAATGAATTCACCCAAAAACACTCTTCGCAGATGTCTGATTTTAATTCATAAAATAACCTGGACGATAAAAGCCCTTCGCCATTACCGCGAAGGGCTTTTATTTTACTTTTCCACAGGTGCTTTTTCTCGAAAGAGAGTAGGAATCAAAATAATTCCAGAAAGACCCACTAAGCTATAAATTACTTTGCTTAGGAAGGAAGATTCCCTCACGGCATCTCCACCAAGCAGAGCAGCCACCAGATCATAGCTGAATAGACCAACTAACAACCAGTTCAATGCTCCGATAATAACCAGTACCAAAGCAACCCTTGATAAAGTTTCCATTAAACCTCCTCGAAGAATAAAAAATTATTTCGAGTGGTATTATGACCGCTTTTATTCATCCATAAACATTATTGGAAAAATTATTCAAAAATTTCTTCAAACAAGCTGTTATCATCTGGACTATCCTTTGATATGGCAAAGTTAAATTCTACCATTGTTCCTTCGCTGGTCCCGGAGGGCAAAAAATCCCTAGGAACATTCCACATCATTTTACCCTGCACTTCTAAAACTGCCCATGCACCTTCAAAACGATCGACCACTGCCTTCATCGGCTTGCCCTCCTAAAACCTGCCGCCTGTGCCTCTTGCTCCGTTTTAAACCATACTTCCGGTTTGGTTCGATCATAGTTCTGCTGTCCCGGCAGATGATAAATTTTATCCCCGTTTTTATTAATGTTTCCTTTAATTAAACCCTTACCATCATTTCCAACATTTGCTGTGGATTCCTTTGGTACAGCTTTTTCAGCTTCGGTTATTTCTCCTTGCACCTCAACCCGCTTCCCATCAGAGGTCATTACAATTGTACCCTGTTGGGACGTTTGGTAAACTTTGATCTTGCTATCATTCAACCGCTGCAGAGTTTCCCGGTGGGGGTGACCATAATCGTTGTTGGCACCCACCGAGATCACTGCCATCTGGGGATTGACTGCCCTAAGAAATTTATCTCCGGTAGAGGAATGGCTGCCATGGTGGCCCACTTTGAGAACATTGGCTTCTAGATCAAAACCCTTCTCTAACATTTCTTGTTCTGATAACATCTCTGCATCACCGGTCAATAAGAAAGCCGTATCTCCAAAAGAAATTTTACTAACAATACTGTAATCATTCAGTTCTTTATACTCACTGCTGTTGGGAGCCAAAATCTCCACCCGAGCATCCTCGAGGTTAAAAGTCTGTCCCCCAAAGGCAGCAGTAGCCTTAAGGTTTTTGTTCTTGATAGCCGTCAGCACATCCCGATAGGTTTTGGTTGTATGATTCACCTTTGGTAAATACACCCGCTCCACCGGGAAATACTTGATTACATCGTCCAAGCCACCAATATGATCCTCGTGGGGGTGCGTACCCATGACCACGGATAACTTTTTGATTCCCTGCTGACTTAAGTAACGTATTATTTTTTCCCCGTCATCATTATTTCCGGCATCCACCAGCATGGAATCCTCTCCCCTTTGCACCAGGATAGCATCCGCCTGCCCCACATCAATAAAATGAACCCGTAGACTACCGGAGGGTACAGAGGGTGTGGAAGAAGGTTTCTCCTTCGACTGACTGCAACCCGTTGTCACCAGTAGAATAGTAAGTAAAGTGATAATAAACTTCTTCATATTCTCTCTCCCTTGGTTTATGATCAATACAGTAGATCATTATATCATATTGATTAACCAGATTTTGGTTCAACCAGTTTAAGTTACTTTATAAGAGATTAAAATTGTGACACTTCTGTAACATTTACGAGATTTTTTTGTGAATTATTCTGGTTAAAATAAAGAAAAGAAAGGAGATGATTAAATGAACAAACGCCTTCTTTTGATTGGGTTACTGATTCTGTCCATTGTGGCTCTGTCAGTTCCCATTGCCTTTGCCGCTGATGACAGCACCAATGCAGCCAAAACATGGTTTGAGCAAAGGATGACAGTTAAGAAAGCCTGGGTTGATCAAGCTGTCAAAGATGGTACCCTAACCACCGAACAGGGTCAAGCATGGAAAAAACATTTTGATGAAGTAGCTGAATTCCGTGCAAAAAACGGTTTTGTCTGCCCCGCAGGTGGCCCGGGTTCCTGTGGTATGGGCCCAGGTCGCGGCATGGGTAACGGTTTCGGTGGCGGCGGTCGCTGGATGAACAATCCCCCTGCAGCACAGGTACAATAAATATGTAATGAAAAAAGCGGCCTCACTTTAATTAGAGGTCGCTTTTTTTATATGAATTTTTTGATCAACCTCTCTAGCAGGAATTTCATTATCTCCGCTCGCTCAAAGCATAGATAGCGTTAAAACTTTTTTACTTTTCATTACAGAGTGTCTAAAAAATTTGTTATTCCTCGGGCGATGGCATTGGCCACTTGTTCCTGGTAGACCGGGTCCATCAGCCGTTTTCTTTCCGTTGGATTACAAAGCCAACCGGCTTCCACAATGACCACTGGTATTTTCAAATTATTAAACAAGTAAAAATCATCAGGGCGGGGCTTTTTATCTGGCGAATCAGGTAAATTGTTAGCCTCTAGTTGAATGGCCTGTGCCAACCTTGTACTTGCCGGGTCCTTGGGATCATAATAAACCAAAACCCCACTGTCTTGGCCCTCACCAGTGTTGATATGGATGCTTACAAAAACTTCTCCATGATATTTTTGAGCTAAGTCAATTCTACTCTCCAAGTCCTGCCGTTCTGCATCCCTCGTGTACACACCCTTTTGTACGAAATCAACGTCCTTTTCTCGGGTCAGTCGTACCCTATGGCCCTCAATATGTTTTGCTACCCTTTTGGCAATGGCCAAATTGATATCCTTTTCCATTATTCCTTCCCGGCAGGCCCCGGGATCTGTTCCACCGTGCCCGGGGTCAATGATAAGAACATGGTTTGAGATGGGTTTTTTTTGGGGTTTGGGAGGCGGTTTTGCTTCGGATCTATAAAGACATCCTTTTAAAAAAACGCCTGCGGGAAGCAAAATAACCACAACTAAGATAGGTAAGAACCATGGATTTCTTTTTTTTCTGTAAGGGCCTTTGATGTACATGCTTTTTTTTACCTTCACTTGTTTTATTTTAGGAAACCTGCCTTGCTTCATACTCTTTTGAGAATGGGATTTTTTAAGAGCTGGTGGCAGTATTTGTTTCCTTATGCATATTAAGGTTTTCCGATATGCGAACAATTCTAGTTTGACTTTTTCTAAGGTTAACCATTCAAAAAAAAAGAAAAAAGCACTACCACACAGCAGTGCTTAACAAAGTTATTATTTATTAGGGAGATCATATAATAAAAACTATCTTTATAGGAATATAATAAGCAGAACAATCGCAACGATTAATAGAAAGATTAAGAAACAGCAGCAAATTGGCAGTAGATAGCTTGGAAAACAAGATTCAGTATGTGCCATAGATGCTCAACCCCTTTTTTCTATCAATCTATGAGACATTTACTAGAGTTGTGATTTTATATGGCTTTTTCTTTTTTGCTAAATACAAGCAATTATTCCATTTTCTAGCCTAATAGATGACTCTCTGCCTTCCTGTTGGTAAAGGTTTGTATCTTCTTGTAACCAATTTTTCTGGCCAGATCAAGGGCTCTTTCATAGTCTGCCCCAACGTCTTCCGGACAATGGGCATCGGAATTGATAACAATGGGTACCCCCTGTCCAAAGCAGGTTTCCAGTAGCAAAGGATGTGGATATATTTCGCCCACAGGTTTTCTTAATCCGGCAGTACTAATTTCTATACAAGTTCCCCTTTTCGCTAGGACCCGGGCGATCCTGTTATATTGTTCCTGGAGAAATTCTTGATTGGTAGGAATATAGCTAAATATTTTAGCAAGATCAAGGTGCGCAGCAATATCAAAGAGATTACTTTCAATTAAGGATTCAATTCGATCGAAATAAGCAAGCCATACATCTTCAACCCTTCGACGCTCCCATTCCTCCTTCATCTCCGAAAGATCAATACCCCATTGATCAATCCAGTGAACAGAGCCTATCACATAATCAAATGGATAGCGATCAATAAATTCTTTTATTTCCTTTTCTTTGCCTGGGAAAAAATCAATTTCGATACCAAATTTTACTTTAATCCCTTCGGCTCTGGCCCTAAAAATCATGTTCTGGTAGTCATCCATTTTCTCTGTTTGCCGTGGTTCAACCCAGTTGTTCCAAAAAATATGCTTCGTTTCAATAAAACGATAGGCATGCTCGGATATTCCCCAGTCTTTGATCCCTACCTGCTGAGCCTGTTCATAAAATTGACGCAGCCAATCCACGGTGTAAGGTCCTCTTTCTACATGGATATGATAATCTGTTAACATTGGTCACCCACCTTGTTTCTCTTAATAAAGCAACTATATAAAGACTCAAGGAAAAAATCAATAAACCTTCCTGTATACATGTCCTCCTTAACCACCTGTTTAAATTTTCTTATTCTTTAGGCAGTAAATCTGGTAAAATAACCTTAGCAAATAATAAACTGGAGGCATATTCATGCAGTATTTGACCCAACAAGGTTTAGTGGATTTGTTGTTAAAAACCCGCGAAGAAATACAAAAGGAAAATCTGGTCCCTCCCTCATTCTTAGGCAAAGAAGAACAAGAACTATTAAAAATGGTTATCCCCATGCAGTTGGGAGAGGAAAGTGCCTCAAAAATGATGGTACTGGTCAATGAAATTCGAGAAGGAAAACGTCCTCCCCTTACTGAACAGGATCGTATTAAATTAAACCAACAAAATATGGAAGAAAGCTTAATTAATTTTCTAACAAAGTTATCAACAGCAAACGAAGAAGAATTGGCCACGGCCCTCGAAATGTGCGAAACCATCCGGGCCAGTCGAAGTGCAAATTAGTATAAAACGAATTTGACTTATAGAATAGAGAGTGTTATACTAAACAAGTTGCCGCGGGATAGAGCAGTTGGTAGCTCGTCGGGCTCATAACCCGAAGGTCGGAGGTTCAAGTCCTCCTCCCGCAACCATGAATTTAAAACTCTGCCTCGGGCAGAGTTTTTTTATTGTCAAAAAGAAAAACCCCAGCTTGGGTATAGATCATTGTGATTTGATTTTATTTGCAAACTCATTAAGGGCCATTGCGTTTAGCCCTCGAAAGCCAGTGGATAAAACATCCCCGTTGGCTACTCGGACTATAACTGAATAGTAGGCATCTTTACTTAACCCACGGTTTAGCAGGCATTTCAAACTGCATACTGAAAAAATATTGGTTTCATATTTTTTGATAAGAAAACCTTTTTTTATTTCTTCGATAACCCAAAATTTATTATCACAAGTTTCATCGTTGCAGTGTTGACAGGAAGGAAAGGTCTCCAATAGGAGTGTCATTTTCTTGTTCACCCTTTCCCGATCCTTTTCCCGTCCCGAACCCCAATGCACACCCACAAAAACAATATCCTTTATTAGCTGTTCTTTATCCACCGAATCACTCCTTTTAGCTTTGGTCCTAAGGTTTAATGTCTTATTTTCTAAGATAAACGGTTAAACTATAATTAATTAAACTAATGATTGTTGACTTTGCTTATTTTATCATATAAAATCATAAATGCTTAGGAGAAGTTATTTCACGCAAAAAAATCTTCTTGACCTTTGTTAAACATCGTGTTAAGATGTTTTGTGTTGGCTCAAGAAATGTCCCAGTAGCTCAGCTGGATAGAGCAACGGACTTCTAATCCGTAGGTCGGGGGTTCGAATCCCTCCTGGGACGCCAATAAAATCAAGACTTCTAGCGATTTCGCTAGAAGTCTTTTTGTGTAGAAGGGGAACAGGAGGGGAACAAAATTTTTTATTTATTTGTTAGTAGAAATTGTAATTAATTCTTTGGCTGCTTTTACTTCTTCTGAAACGATATCTAATGTTGTATGGAGAATACTTTCCACAACATTCCTGGTCATGTCGTTACCGTATTCTATGAGTACGCCCAATAGTATTTCTACTTGTTCCATTCTTAATGCTATATCCTCAATTGTAGACATAAATTATCAGCTCCCCCGCGAGATTAAATTTTATCTTTTTTGTCTATAATGGGAAGGTGAATTTCATTTTTTGTTGTATATATCCCGATATAGGGATGTTAGTAAAATCTGATTGTTACTGTAAATTTCCCATTAATTAAGTGTGTGCTGGCCTTTTATGGCCACTATAAACGTTTGTTTGAGATCCTACCCTCAAACAAACGTTTTTTATTTTTATTATCTTGTCTTTTGGACTCACCTCCTGCTATAAATCAAACCTTTAATTCCCCTATCTATAAAATTGCATGCTAAGAAAAAAGGATATAATATTTACGTTGTAGAAACAACAACTGTTACCAAGTTTGAAGGAGCGCCACTGGATTGAAAAACTACATACGTGAAGCTCGTACCAACCGTCTTTTTAAGATTACTCAAAATGATTTGGCTAAAGCGGTTGGCATCCACCCTTCTCAAATGAGCCAAATAGAGCGGGGTGTTTACAAGCCCTCACTGACCTTAGCGTTGAAAATTTCAAAGGTATTAAAAGTACCGTTAGACGACCTCTTTAAACTTGAACCAGAAGACTGGAAAAAGTAAAAGAGGTTTTTTTATGCCCAAGTTAACTGTAATACCTTTGAAAAATCAACCCCAATACCTAGGTAGTTAACAAATTTCTACAAATAATAGGAATATTCCTTTATTGAAGTTTCGACATATTTTGTTGACTAAATGTACGAACGGACATTATAGCTATTATACCCCCAAACATATATTCGGTGCAAGCCCGAACAAAAAGCACCCGGTTGGGTGCTTAATTTATTACATAACTTCTACGATTGCATTATATATCTGTTCAAGTTCTTCTGGTTTTCCTACAACGGTATTAGGCATCCGCTTAATATCATCGACATGAGAAAGTTTTCCGTCTATTACGCCATTAAACCCCGAAGCCATTATGGTTAGCATATCTGCACTAAAATACAATCCTGATATAGATGCCACCCTGATTATAGTTTTGCCCATAGTACGTCCAGCAAACAAAGATTTCACTGCAGATGTTGCAGAACTACGTTCAATCAAGATAAATTTGTTATCAATAGTGACTGTTTGGTTCTTGTTCTCAAAATATCCCAAATAATATCCCTCCATTTGTTTGTTAATTATCTCTATTTTCTATCATAACTAACTTTAGTCAACCATTTAGTGTTTTTCCGACATTATTTGTTCCCTGATCTCTTCAACAGTCATTACCTTAAACCTTATTCCCTCGGTGTTTTGTTTTTCGATCAGCTCTAATATCCTTACGGCTTTGGCAGCCGCATCGGTAACAATTAGCACTCCCGGGAACCTTTTGGCCTTTGGTGCCCAGTGCTCCAGTTTATATTTTCCGCTCTTATAATACTCCGTGTACTGTTTAACCTTCTCAAACTTGTTCTTACTGGATGCTCTATCAGATTCTATGAACCAGTAATCAGTAACCCCAGTGAAGGTATTGTGTAACCCTACGAATCCGTCAGCCACAAGCACATCAAGATCATATTCTGTATCCAGGTCAACAACCTTTTCATAATCCTTTTTCCCTTGTATCAGGTACAGAAAACCCCAATTTCGGTTAATTACATGAGTAGCACTATTGTGTTGTGGCCTCTTGCCAGTTGGATAGTAAAATAGCCGACCTGATGTGTCTAGTTTTTCTTTGCTGATATAGTTGCTCTTTTTAGTTATGCTCCACATACGTTCCCTAGCCTTATCTATGCCAGATGCAAGCCCTTTGAAGTGCATTGCATATAGTTGTTCAATCACCAAGGCCCCAAACTGATCCACGCTGTCCCGGATCTCCCTAGCTCGTTGGAAGCCGATTTGTCTGCTGTTCAGCATAATATCTATTATCCCTCCTTAGTGATGTTTTGGCCAGATATGCCCGGGCTTTTTTGGGGTCGTAGAAGGCTCCCTGGAATATTCTAAACTCATTGCCTATTTTAAGAATGGCCCGACCCGGGGTGCTTGGAAGGTAATAGGCATCAGAATTGCCTAAAGCAACCTGGCTGGCACTTTGAGACTCTGCACGGTGGGCTATTCTGCCTGTAAACATATCCCTGACGGTAGTTGGTATCAGCTCGTCAGATGACTTCTGCAAACCAACTACCAGGTGGATACCGGTCTTTCTGGCCAGCAAGGCCATACCAGCTATATTGGTATATATCTGCCTCCTGAGCTCCTTTTCTTCCTTGATGCGTGTCATCTTCTCCGAAGTAAAGCCAAACTCATCAATAAGCAGGGTCAAGAAAGGCAGTTTATTGTCAGGATTAGACTCGTTGAAGCCTACTATATCGACACAACCAGGTATACTCTCGATGACCTGTAGCCGCTTATTCATAATGCCAACTAGGTAACTAATGACATCTAGTGACTCAAAAATGTCTTTTGCAAATACCGCCCGGTCACTAATAAAGGCCATGTTAACCCTTCCAATATCACAACCGTATAGCATGACGTTTGAGTTATTGGCTAACGATAAGATAATGTTTTGCATGCAGATACTTTTCCCGGTGCCAGTGGTGCCGGTTATGAGTAAATGTGGAAGTTTCTGCAAGTCTATCACCACCGGACCTGCCTGATCCCAGCCAATCATAACAGGCAAGAGCATGTCGGGGTATTTACTTATATCAAATTCAAAGCCCTTCTTACTGGGTAGAACCCCCTGGATAACTTCGATCATCAGACTACCGTTCCGTTCTTCAATAATGACCTGGGCCTTTAGGTTGTTACAAAACACCTCTCTTTTATCCTGATACTGCCGATACGTGAGCCCTCTGGGGAGCTGCCAGAAGGTAACAAAGTGATTTTCTGCCTTCTTAACGGTGTTCAAGTGCATGGCGTATTCCCCGCTACCATTGTAAAGCTTAAGTTCAAACATGATGTTCTCTATTTCGGACTCTAGTTCCCGCCCTGGCCTAGTGCGGATCTCCTTCTTTAAGGTTTGGATAAAAGTCTCTGGCTTTGGTGTTACTAATGGGTGGTACCCAAGATTCCAAATAAATTTCCGTTTGGCCTCTCGTAAGCTCTCTTTAAACTTCATATATTACACCCCCATTACCTTGCCGACCTCACGGAAAAGGTCCAGGACAACCCGAAGAACAACGATAACACCAAGCATCATGGCAACATACTTAATATAAGTAGAGAACCGTTTTAGAGTACCAGGAAAAGCATCCAACAGGAAACAAAGGATACCGGTGCCAATACCTAAGATCAATAGCTGAGTAAGCACCCACCCAATACCACCAGGTCCCAAAACCTCTTTGATTAAGCTGCCCATCAAATCCCCTCCTAAAATATTTTGAACCAGTTATTGCACTTATCATTAAGGGTAGTAAATGCAGCTATTACCCAACTAACAACGTAGAAAGCAGCACCAATGAACGTTGCAAACTTTATTAACTCTGCTATTACTTTGTTACCTGCACACTTCACTATCATCCAAAAAACATAGCCACAACCAAGTAAGATAATTAGTTGATAAAAGACTTCCCCCACAGTTCCCCCTCCCTTCTGCTTATTTTGTATGATTTTTTACTTTCCCCCTCCCGTTTCTTTCGAACTATTTTTTACCCGCCCCCCTTAACTTCCGTGTTCGCATCAGTCATAATGCAGTCTGGCGGTCCTTATCCGTAAAACCAGTACTCCGTATGGCTTTACGTAATGTTTTATGGATTGTTTTATGTTTAATAGATATGCACCTAACCCTAATAACTTGCTTGTCCTGTCTAGTGAATGGGCAAAAAAATAAGAGGTAGATTATTCCTCTACCTCTTCAAAAAGTTCATCCATATGTATACCTAGTTTTTTAGATATCACCCATGTTGTAATCAAGTTGGGTTGAACTGCTTGCCGCTCCCATCTATTATACGTTGAAAGGTCATAGCCAAGAAAAGCAGCAAACTCTTTCTGTTCCATCTCTTTTCTGTGCCGCCAGTGCTTAAGCTTATTCCTCAGTTTCATACTCCCACCTCAAAGATAATATACGTTGTTACACAATATTATCCTTTAGCATAGATTGTCGCTTGTTGACATATCCACAACCCTGTGGAAAATGTGGATAACTTTACTACTCCGTTCTATACTCCTCGCCCATACAAGATTCGTATTTCGATAGATATTTACAAAGTGCGACATATGTGCTAACTTATTAACCGGGAATATTAAGAGGAACGATTAGACCCCGTCTCCTCCGATTATCCTCTATGCTTTTGGGCTTGAAAGCCCATTTTTTGTGCCTAAAAATAGAAAACCCACCGGGTGGGTGGGCAGATCAATAATTCAGACTACTAAAATCAATTTTTAAAGGGCTGTACTTAGTAAGGGATATCTTATTTCTTTTGGAATAATCCATTATGGTAACTCCAGTTACCTTATCGGAATCCATTGATCTTCTGATATACAATCCCTTTAAACCTTCTTCGTCAGAATACGAAGGAACAGGATCTCCTACAGAAACATAGAGAATGTCATATTCTCGGTCATAAGTAACCTGTAACTTATTCGGTTTTCTTTTTATCATCAGTTTCCTCAGACCGAACATAGACGAAACCTCCTTCTGACGTTAATCCTCTTACCTTACTAGAAATTAAAGCAGTAACAATCTCTGACGGATTTGTGTTATGATCAACTATAGCCTTTATCATCACAAATCCTGTAGATTTATTTGGAATCACATCAATATATTCTTCTCTCGTTGGATGAACTGCTTTCTGTTCTTTATCCATTTGAACCATATCTTTTACTATATAGTATGGGTTTTCTATGAGATTTTTAAGCTGAATTAAGTATGGCTTAACCTCTGGATGGTTTGGTAATATTTTATATTCCCAAGTACCATTTTTTAGGATTATTGATCTTTCAAATGGATCATCGGCTGAAAAAATCATGATTCTTTCACAACTTGGATCTTACCTTGTAATTCTTGTAATCCTGACTGCTGAGGCTCCAAGTTTATAACTCCAAAGACCGTTTCATATATCCTTAAATGTTCAGTTAATAATAACACAAGTGATTTTAAATGCTGTGGACTTGTGTGAAGGTAAAAGTCAATATCATCCTCATTTATAGGTTTATTAACATCTTTTTTTACCCCAAAAGCTATTTTAAAATCAACGGAAGAAGTACCTTTAATTTGTGCCAAATTGCTGTAATACATAGGCTTCTTTTCCATATTATATCTCCCTTCTAGATACTATGGTAGTTTTTAAATAAAATTCTATAAAAAATCATGAACTCCCTTAAAATTATTTGTATACACTACGACAATATGTGTCATAAATCGCAATAGGCCTCCTGTAATAGTTATCTAATCAAAGCAGAAAAAGCCCCAGGTTTCCCCGGGGCCACAACTAACTATGTACTACTCTATCACCAAGCTCTTCTTGCTTTGCATCATTAAACCTGTCCACTGTACTGAGGTACCCAGTGATTCTCCTAACTCGGCGAATATCAGATTTTGCCCAAGTTTTGATTTCTAGTTCTTCCTGCCCTACTACTGATATTTCAATAGTAGCTATCTCCTTACCCCTGGCTGCAAAGCGTTCCTTTTCCTCAGCCACTATGCTATCAATTTCTGCTTTGGTAACGTCTCCATATATGGTTATTTTCATTATTTGCACCTCGCTTTTTAGTTATTGTACAGCCAGAATATTACATAGATGTTACGAAAAAATAAAAAAGCCCTGCATCCCGAAGGACACAGGGCCAATATCAATAAAATCCGCGTAAATTATAACTTGGTTTATTTTGCATCATTAGAAATATTTTTATTCCTCTCAGCCGCCCACTTTGCTAACTGTGCCGCCGCATCCACGGCACCCTCCACGGCTACATAGCCCATAAGGGCCCCAACCACGGTATAAATAGCATCCTCCGGTAGATCCGGATAATAAACCTTGGTACCGGCAACTGCAGCCGCTACCAGTGCCATGATAAACTTCCTCGATTTTAACCTTTCAACAAATGGACGAATATCCATATCGTTACCCCCTCTGCAGCCCTAGTGCAACAATTAACCCATAGGCGATTTCATTGGCTAACCCGTCAATAAAAGATTGGTCTTTTAATAGTACCGCATCTTTGGCGTTATCAATAAACAAACACTCTATCAATACCGCTGGCATATTGGTTAACCGTAATACCGCAAAGTTTGCGTACTTCTTGCCCCTGTCAACTATCCCATACTTAGCTAAGTAGGCCATGACCTGACGGTGAAGAACGTTCCTCAACTTATCAGTATCCTTGCCCTGGCTGTTTTGATGCACAAAGGATTCAAAGCCAGTACCGCCTCCAGCGTTAACATGAATGGAAAGATAAAAATCGGCCCCCAACCGATTAGCATCCCTGGGCGGCAGGTACAGTTCATCATCCTTTGTGCTTCTGGGATTCCCGCAACTTGGCTGAACGATAATTACTTCAGCTTTCATGCGCTTTAGCTTTTCTTTGACCTTGTTAGCCAGCATCCACGTAACTTGTTTTTCTAACAATCCGTTTCCAACTGCTCCTGGATCTGCTCCCCCATGCCCCGGATCAAGGACAATTCGTTTCATTTTCTCCTTCTCCTTTCTTTCGGTTGAAATACAATGTAGCGCCTTCGGTGGCAAAGTAATATGTGATAATAGCACCCACAATCGGAGCCACATAAACTAGTAAAGCCTCTGCTCTGTCATTACCATCTAGGTATTTATAGAGCAAAAAGAAAAACAGCCCATGATAAAAGATGGCTGTAAAATCCTTAAAGCTAAATTTTTCAAGGCGGTGGAAAAAACTCATGACTGACCGCCACTCCTATACAGGCTAGCTATCCACTGTATTACACTCAGAACAATGCCTGTTACTGTTGCCACTAGGCCAGCCAGCTTCCACCGATCGGCCTTATCTTGCAATTCGTGCTGCTCAATACGGTCGTGAAGTTTGACTATCCTTTTCTCGGCGCATTCTTGGCACTTGAGAAAATCAACCTTAGTCACATAGTTACCAGCCACCTGGACACGG
The DNA here is from genome assembly GCF_000016165.1 of Desulforamulus reducens MI-1. Taxonomy (GTDB): domain Bacteria; phylum Bacillota; class Desulfotomaculia; order Desulfotomaculales; family Desulfotomaculaceae; genus Desulfotomaculum; species Desulfotomaculum reducens. The sequence continues at coordinate 2,815,947 of NC_009253.1, forward strand.
AGGTCTGCCATAGCCGCTGTCAGTTCAGACAGGGCTTTCTTAACCTCCCTCAAGTCTTCTCTAATACTCTGAACATCCGATTCCCCCAATTTCCCCCCACACCTCCCGGTAACATTTGCCTCACCCCGAAGGGCATAAAAATAACCACCTAGTTAGGTGGCACTATCCAACATGGCTAATATTTCTTTAATCTCAAATGCTCTGGCTTTCAGGCTTTTAACCTGCTCAACAATTACATGTAATTCTCTTTTTAGTGCTTTTTTCGCCTCATTAACTCCATCTATATCAGATTCCGTAGGCATTGATGGCAGTTCATTTTCCGGAACCCCTTCCGCTAACAAACTTACCCTTTTGGCATCAACTTCCCTCTTTTGCTTATTAAGTTCCTTTCCCTTTATCTTAGCTACGTCTACAAGCAAATTCGTCTGAACAATATTTCCGCTTTCATCTAGGTGGATTTTTTTCATATCACTTCATCCTCCCAGTTGTCATTTAACACATCATCAATGCTCCCAGATTCAAACCTTTTGAATCCTCTCCGTACAGCACTGACCGTCCAAGCAAATCTACCAGATCCTACCCCACTTACAATGAAATATGTGTCTGTAATTTCGGTGACAAACAAACAATCCCGATAATAAGGAGTTATATCTATTACCCATTCATAAACGGAGTTGGGCTCCACACTCTCAAGGTAAATGGCAGGCAATTCAATTTTACATTGTCCATCTACTATCTCTGAGATACCATTCTCTGTAAACCTTGCTTCTAATGCCTCTGTCGCAGAGAAGTGAACTGCCCCATAGCTTTCAGTGAGTTGTACTGCATCCTTACTACCCCACGTATAGAGGTCACCCTGCACATATACGCTGTCACTGTCTAAATTAATTGTTTGTCCCCATGCTGCAATTTCTACCGGGCATCCGAAACCGGAATTTTTGCGTCCCATTATCCTTAGGCCTTGGCCACCTGCATCATTCATTGCTAAAATCTGACCACGCATATCATCAGCCGCCGAATCGTAGAACTGCATCATTCCTCCATTATCCATCACCCAAATAGAAAGCGCCTCATTTCTGTTTTGAATAATAGAGAATGGTGAAAACCCAGTCCCGATATAAGTATAACTGTTATCACCAGGGTTACCCGATTTGATTGATGTTGAGTATATCTCACCATTAAATATTTGTAATCCATATTTACCAGTAGCATATTGTCCAAGAAATACACGTAAAGCATTAAGGTTGTCAAAAACCTTAACCCCCTGATTTGTTAAAACAACATAACTTGGTAAATTATGCGGACTTGATTGATTAGCATGATTATTTACAGACGTTTGTGCATTGCTGGCGGCTGTACTGGCTGCCGCTGCATCTGATGCCGCCTGGGACGCTACCGTTTGCGCTGCTGTGGCGTTATCATTCGCAACACTCGGATCATAGCCGTCCTCAAACGTTGTCCCTGGACCAATGGTCAGTACCTCTGCCCGGATCTGACCGGCGTTAATTTCATCTGCAGTAAACCCATCGCCATTACCGAAGGTGCGCCAGTTCCATTCCCCTTGCTCGTTTTTACTATTGGCAATGGCCAAAACTCCACCAAGCAACCTCAAAGCCTTGGTAGGTGCTGTAGGATGGTCCACAATTAAGATACCGTTGTTTTCGGTGATGGTAACCGTCCCATTACCGGCCAGTACCTCGTTTTGCAGTGTACTGATAATACCGTTTAGCCAACTGGTATTAAGAGTGCCATCGGCATTAAACTGGTTGCCTCGATCCCATACCCCTGCACGATCTCTAACCTTTTGGCTAATCTTCTGCAAGTTAATAACTCCGTCAGCCAGGGTAGGCATGAAGTTTCCAAGTGTGATCTCAGTATTCTCTGGCCTAATAAGGTCCCTCTTGAGCTCAATTACCCGGGCAGACACCAACAAAGGTGGGCTAAACTTTCGGTCAATTACCCTTACCGTATCCCCTAGCCTTACCTTTTCATGTTCGTAGCCAGTTAGTCGCTCCAATTCGATAACGGTCAGTTTATATGTTACCCTGGGCGTTTTCCGCTGCTGCAGTTCATCCCATGTCTTACGGAGCAAAACAGCAGGATCAGTTTCTTCATCGTCCTCAAATGCTGAGAACCGATGACGACCACTCCGGCCCCATTGCACCAATGCATCCGGATCACCAACCCACTCTTGACCAGCCGTCTTATCTACAGGGTCACCATTAGCTACTGACCATGCCACATCAGCAAAGGTAAGCCTCCGACCATGACCGCCTGTTTCCTCGATCTCTACTCCTTTGCCTCGTCCGTAGAGAGCTGTAACAACCTCTGTGATATCAGCTTCCCGCTCTATACCGTCGATATCCTTGGCATAGGCAAACTGCTTACCGGTGTCCATTCCACGGCGGGCCCTTAAATCAATGTACCGATTAGCGATTACACCGCCGGTAACATCTAGCCTAATTTTTATCTCGCCGCCCCAGACCTGGGCTACTTTTTGCACTGCGGCCAGAGCACTTTCGTAATAAAAATTGGTTGAGTTTATCCCCAGATCATCAACAATACCAGCCTGCCATCTTGTACCGGTGAGGGCCGTGTTTAAGGCAGTGTATGCACTACACTCGGTTGGCCGTAGGTCAGTAACGATGTCATCCAGGAGTTCGTAAACCACATGCTCACAGTGGGCAGTCCTGACAAGACCACCGGCCCCGTGGATATCTAAAACCCTCTTGATCTCAAAGAATTGCCAATAATTATCGATGTCCCGGAAGGCCACCAGGTTTCCCTCGACAACGTATTGGGATGAACTGTGGTCTGCTGGTACTGCAAAATCAAATACATTCTCACCATTTATCTGCTCTGGGTGGATAGCATCATAATATTGGCAACCGGCAACCTGCTCACGACCATAGGGAAGGACGTGGTTAGCTGCTATGAAGTAATCAAGACTGGTACCTGGTGCATGGGTTTGGTCAGTGTCTGGTTTGTAGATGGCCAACAGCTGTTCGTTTGAGTTAAACACGTAAAGCATAATTTTCACCACCAAATAGCACAAGCCCGGGAAAAATCCCAGGCTTGTAAGTTATGATGCTAGTTCTTTGTTTATTGAGAAGCCGTCTTTGACGCCTCTTTTGTAAGCATACTCAGCTACAAGGCTATTAAGCGATATTACAGTTGTTTCATATTCAATGATAAGTTTGTAATCCTTACCTAATAGGCCTTTTATCTGGTTGAAAAGACTACTTAGTTGCTGTACATACTTAACATGGTCTTGATCATGCATGGCTTCGATGCAAGCAGCATCATTTACTCTTAAACAAACAAACTCTTTTAAACTTTCTTTTAGTGTTTTCACTTTAGCTCCACCTCCGTAAGATGGAACCAAACCCCGGGGAAGGTTCTTACAAATAAGATACTCCAACCGAGATAACTAGTCAAATTCACGCCTTATCGAACTATCGGGTGATTTTCGACACGGAAGAATGGCTTAAAATCAACCTTCTTAATTTTCGAGAGTTAGATAACTTAATAACGTTTGTCGAAAACTTTTTTAATATTTTTTGACCGAAATGTTTCTTGGTGATCCTTCTTTTATCTAACTCTCGCTTACCCGATAGTGCTATAACTACTCAACTACTCCATCGTCATACTGCGCAATTACCGGCCCATCAAAAACATCACCTACAGATAAAATATTCTGATCTTTAGGTACAGTCACAAACAAAGGATCGCTAGGAGAATCCCAAGTAGTTCCTTCCGGCATGGTTGGAATAAATTTTAGCAATACCGTACTTCCTTTGTCGGTTATTTCTGTTACCTCAAATGTAATTTTCTTATCAATAATCATAACCTTATACCTCCCCAGTAATTTTTATAAAATTAGTACCGTTATGCATAACAAGTGCTGTCTTACCTGTTGCTATAGCAACCCCTGTACCACCAGATTTTTTAATAGTCATTGTTTGACCAGATATGTTATTTACTACATAAAAAAGTCCCGGTCTATCAGGTGCAATTATATTTGCTGTGCCACCTGCATTAGTAGCAATTAGCAGTGTACTTTTAGCTTCCGAACCACTCAAAACCCAATCTGCGGCGGCGACTTGATAATCATGTGTAGCAACACCAAAGTTGTTTGATTGTCCAATAGGTGCAGTAATTTCTACTGTAGGTAATGTAGTTTCAGCCAAATCACCAACAGGCTCGACATAAATAGAACCACCTTCAAATACCTGTAAAGGTGGTTGTTGTGGTATTTTTGTAACTGTATTTTGCATTAATTGATAAGTTAGTGCATGATTGATTGCCGGAGATACACCAACAGCAGATATTATATATAATACACCCGTTGACGAAATGTAGTATTTCCCTATTCCTCCTGTAGTGTCCCAATTAACACTGTCTGTTCTGTCTAAAGCACTACCAGTGTTTTTATCAATTAATCTTGTTGTTTGTGGTAAAGTTGAGTTATCTGCCGGTAATGCTAAACCCGTTGTGTCAATTATATTTCTTCTTGCTACAGTTCCATCTAAATAAGATGATATTTGAGTTAATAATTTATCATCACTAACCCTCTGAACCTTCTCACCACTGGTTGCATTAACTTCATCTTTAGCGATACCGACACTTCGGAGTTCGCCACCTGCGGAAATGTAAACCATTGATTCTTTTAATTCCGTCTTTACTGTGCCTTTTTCAAGTAGTGTCGTTTTTTCCGTCCCAACTTCTTGTGATACACGAATATATTGAGCAGTGCTTGGAGTTGTAAATGTAAATTCTGTTGCTTTTGTTCCTGTAATATCTCTTTTAATAAAATTTTTATTTGTATCATAGTAGCCAATACGAATATAATTTTCCTCGGCGGCGGTATTTGAAATAATATACGCTGTACTACTATCTACTTTTATATAGTCTGAAACAAATTGATTTTCACCGCTTGGTGACGCTGATATATTACCAGTGCTGCTTAGGTAATAGCCAATAATAAGGTTTTGAAATCTGTTAAATAAGTTTTTAAAACTAACTAACCGAATGTTGCTAACTGTAGATTTAGTGCCTGTAGTGATGTAAGGCTTTAATTCTGTTCCTTCTTCGAGCATTATATTTTTGATTGTTAAACTTTTGTTAACTGCATTTCGTAACACAAATCTTAAACCGGTTGCAGTATTAGTGCTTGGAATAGAAAAAGTTAACCTAGCATAAGATGTACCAATTTGTGAAAATAAACCATCTATCCAAGTACCACTAGCAATATCATCAACTCTAAAGCATTCGGCTTTGTTCGCTGGAGTATATACCTCACTACATTTAATATCAAAACTTATTAAATATGCAGTATTTGGTTTAATATTGATGTTTGGAGTAATTATGTTTCCAGTACCACCTACGCTACACACATATTCGTCTGTAGTAGGGTTATAAGTCACATTCGCTGGCATCGTGTCTAATTTTTTAAATAAGTTTGTCCGGGTATTTCCCAAAAGGCGAATATCGCTAATTTGCCCATTAACGATATTGCTTGGAACAGAATATATACCACCGTCAAAAGTTAATGTTTGTGTCGGTTGGTTGTTATTGTTGTTTTTGTTTAGTTGTTCGTTTGTATATCCCTTGGCTCTTGCTAAATCAATTAAACTCACCTTAAATCACCACCCAATTAGTACCGTCTGATTGCCACATCTCTTGGGTTTGAACGGCCATAAATACACAACCAACAGGTACGGTATTTGCTTCTGGTCTTTCGTCTACAGTAGCTTTATATATTTCAAGACTACTACCCGAGAGTTGCATAACATTGGGGCCGGTTTGGAGTTGCTTTAGTATACCTTTTAACAATGCAATAACAGTTGCGGCTGCAGTCGGATCCGTCACAGCTGCCGCTGCCATGGCTCCTAACTGTGTCAAGGCTGCATCATCAGCTGCAATTTTACCTAGAGCTCTGGCGGCTCTATCAGAGATATCTACAGCATCGGTAATTTTCTTAATGCCGCTGGTATCGCGGATGGCCTTCAGGATCGTCTCTAACTCATCGATATTGCTAATAATAGAATCCTGTTTGGCACTGGTAGCAGCGCCGGTCGGCAAAGCTGAGTTGTTTACCGTAACATTTCCCAGTGCTCGTTCTGATCTGTCTGCAACATCCACAGCATCTGTAATTTTCTTGATGCCAGCTGTTTCTTTCATTGCTGTTAAAATTGTTTCTAACTGGTCAACATACTCATTGAGCGTGGTTAAGGCTGTTTCTACGCCATCTACGTGACTAATAATGATAGCTTGATTAGCTGCAGTGGCTAAACTTGCCAGGATAATTTCAATCTCACTTGCCCGGATGTTTATTTTTCCATCGGTAATACCGATAAACTGACCAGTGTTAGGATCAACCAACGCTTGCCAGAGTGCATTTTTAGTAATATGCGCAACCTGGTATTCATCTAGTGTAGGGTCAAACCCCTGGGGCACGGGGTCTCCCTGGGAGCGTTTGATAGGTTTAGTATCCCAAGTCATTTTTTATCACTCTCCTAGGTTAGGGTAAATATATACCGGAATATGCCCGTTATTTGGAAACGTCTCTCTGTTTCCGTCTGGGTAGGTAACTCTAAATTCTGCCTTATAGATACCGGAATGACTTGTGTCACCTGGGCGAAAAACGAATAAAACTTCCCCGTTTGGTTCGTCAATAATTAACGCATCTCTACTAATCCCATTGTTCATTACAAACCTTACCGTCGCACCCGCAAGTTCTACCGGGTTCCCTGATCTATTTATTAATTTCGCCTTTAGGGCAGTCCTTGTGTCATTACGTTTAATAGTGAACGTCATTCAATCACTTCCTTATGTTCCTCCATCACCAATGATGAGGTCAGAAAGTGAATTATAGTTTCAATATCAACAGCCTCTATGATCACACTGTTTTTGCTTGCTTCAATGACTACCGAGTTCATTACAACCACCTCGGCTTATAAATTATTTTAGTATTGCATACTCCTGCAGGCGCGATATTCAAGGTATGCTCACCAGGCGGGAAAGCAAAAAAGATACTGTTCTGCCAGTCTAGGCTCTCCAGTATCCTTACGCTGTTTAGTAATATTGCACCGGTGGCACAGTTTACCTCCAGTACATCACCAGGGGCAAAACCTCTAACGACTCTAATATACTCTGTTGCTTTATTTACCCGCCATTCAGTCGCTGGTTGAATAAAAGTTGACTGAAATAACGGTAAAGCCTCATATGTTCCTTGGTTAAAAACAGTAACCTGGTCATTAATAAATAAATTTTCAATGTCTCCACCGTAAGCTAATGGTTCACACCTAAACTTTAGATCAAATTTTCCTGTAGCTCGTGCTTGTTCTACATCAATTTGCCCGTCTAGTTTTGCTAAATAATACTTATCTAGCTCATCATCAAAAACCAGATTTTCGCGTTTTGGTGAGTACAACCAGGATGATATTTCCCTAAACTTAGACCTGAGGTCAGGCAGGGAACCGGCCAGGATAGCACATTCGAGATCAATTGTCCGATCTGCCAATTCACCCCCAAATAAATATGTCCCGTGTCTCCCTGGTATCTGTAAATAAGAATCATTAACCCCAGAGAGAATTGGCCTATTTTTAGATCGCATGATTACACCATATTCGCTGCAGTGGCGACCTTTAAAGCTGAAGCCCCTCATTTTAGCCCCAGCCCCCTCGTTTTGCCCTGTTGTAGGTAGAACAATTGCCGTGCTATTCTGGTTATGTCATTGTCGTTTCTCACGATCATCTGCTGGACGATCACATCGCCACCGCCTACCACTGCGGCTCTCTCACCTTTAAAGGCATTCCTTATAATATCTACCAGCTTATCTACAGGGGCAACTACCTCCTTGCCAGCCTCGCCCACACCGATAATCGAAGGTTCATCAAATATACCACCCTTAGCATACCAATTAACACCAAAACTAGGAACCCTCGGTGGATTCAAACTAAAACTACCAGAGATATTAAAATGTGGTAGCTTAATTTTCGGTAGTGACCAATTAAAGTTAAAAAATCCTTTCATCTCGTTAATTGCTCTACCGACTGAATCCTTTGCGGCATCGATTTTATTTGTTATCCCAGACCTGATGGCTTCAAACTTATTGTTTACGCCTGACTGAATCTCTGTTATTTTTGCTGAAAACATCGCCTTAGTGCCGTCTATTGCTGCTGTCGCATTAGTCTTAGCCAGGTTAACCTTATTGGTTATGGCTGTTTTTATCTCTTCAAATTTTGCAACAGTATTATCTTTTAATTCTCCCGCTTTCGCAGAAATAGTGTCCCAGTTTTTATAGAGCAGCACACCTGCTGTTGTTACAGCGGCTATGGCAATACCTACTGGGCCCATGCCAACGGCAAATATTTTCAACTTCGGAACTAGTTTTCCTGCAATCCCGACTACCGATGAAAATCCAGTTGCCATACTACCTACAGCAACAAGTGTTGGGCCTGCGGCTGCGGCAACGCCACCAATAGTAAGTATTATTTTTTGCGTTGCAGGATCAGCCTCGTTAAATTTGTTAACTAGTTCGGTAATTTTATTAATTATTGGTGTTAGCAAAGGCTCCAAAGAGGCCCCAAGCTTAGCCATAGACTGCTGCATGCGAAAATTGGCTTCTTCTGCTTTGACCATTTCCTCGTTGTTTTTCCGGTAGGCTTCATATGTTTTAGCAAGGCCTGTCTTGGCGAGCACGTCTAATACATATTGTTCCTGTGTACCTTTTGCTATGGCTTCTGTCAACCCATCGTTAAATCCGTCCAGTGCAATGCCTGACCGTTCTAATAACTCAGCAAATGGACCAACAGCTGCACCTGTAGCCAGCGTTTCTTGGAGTCCGTCGGAGATACCCTCGAATTTCATGGTGTCTTTAAACTTGATGGCTGCTCCGTATAGTGAATCAAGCAACTGAGTTAATTGCTCATCTCTAAATCCAGTGGCAAGCAACTCGGATAAACCTTCTATGTTAGAGTCAGTCTCTCCGGTAACTGCCTGCAGTTTGACAAGAGCATCATTTAGAATACCCATGTTCTGGCCTGCTATCTGAGCGTTAGTTTCCAATACAGCAAGATCTCCGCGTAGCTCCTTCGTACCCTGGGTGACAGCAAAGAAACCACCTACAAGAGGAGCAGTAAAAGCCACAGACATTGATTGACCAATGCCTTTTAGCCTATCCCCAGTGTTTTGCAAAGAGTTCTTAAAATTATCCAATGATTTATCAGCATTATTACCAAATTCAGTTATTGCCTGGCTATTTTGCTTTAGCTCGCTTTCCATTCTACTTAGAGCTGCAGTAGCATTGTTCAGCTTGATTCTGTATTCATCAGTACGTCTATCGGCGTCACCATACTTCTGGGCACTTTCCTCAACGGCCCTTGCAAGAGCAGCAACTATTTCTTTTTGTTGCTCTACCTGTTTTCTGTAAATATTGCCGCGGGAGGTAAGCGCTTCTAGCGAATCCTCATTGCCCTTAAATGCTGCAGTGTTAGCCTTCATTTCGCTGCCAAGAACTCTGAGTTGTCTGCTTGCATTTTGCAGTTCCTGTTTAAACTTCTTCTCGCCGTCAAGTGCAAGCGTAGTTTTGATTTCACGCTTCATTTACTCCACCTCCCGTTGCTTTTTCTTTGGTATCCAGTGCAGGTATTCGTCATATCCACGGGTCCATTTCCAAAACCTAACTATACGCCCGGGTGTAGTTAGCCAAGCCTGTTTCTCACTTAACCCACAGCGTATGCCTAAAAAAACAAGGCGCAAAGGATCTATTTGCCCTCTGCGCCCTTCCCGTTTTTTGAGGCTAGTACCTCTTCAAGCACTTCGTCAACTTCTTCTGTTTCTTCTTGTTCTCCGGAGTCCATGCCATCATTTATTGCGCCAATTATCGTTGGCTGCTGGCTGAATAGTTCCTTCGGAGTCATAATTATCTCAAGCTGTTCTGGGGTCGGTGCTTTCTCATTCGTGTCTTCCTCAAAATTCTTAAGTGCAAGGCCCTGACGAATTAACAAAGAAATAACCCAGGCATATTCGCTAATAGCTTTTTTATAGTCCTCTTGAAGTTTTTCCCCGAGTTTTTCAACTCCGCCGTACCTCTCACATACTTCTTTCAAGGCAATCACATTAAACAAAAGAGGGTATGTTTTATTTCTGATTGTTATTTTTCTATCGCTTTCAAACATTCCATCACCTCGTTAAACCCGGGGCACCAATGCAGCCACGGCAGTCTCGAGCAGGCTCTTTGTATCATCAACTCTGGTCTGTGATGGGCTTTCCATAGCAGCCACAGCAACAGCATCGCTAAGAGCATTTGCAACATCCACCCAAGATACTGAAGTATAAGTTTCTGGGTCAAGAGCCTGAGCACTCGCAATGGTTGCATTAAGATTAGCTTTGTCTGCCGGTTCCCCAATATTGGCCAGTTCATTTAACCATGCAACAGCCTCTGCTTCCGTTGAAAAAGTTGCCTGATCACGCCATGAATTTACACTATCCTGTGTAGCCATGATAGTGCCTTGCACTTCCGGTGTTTGCCACTCAATAGCTCCATCTGGTTTTGTGGAAGCATCTTCGGATGGCATACCCCATTTGGTTTTGTAATACCAGTAGGCCCTGTATGAGCGTACACCATTCTTTTTCCGGACCCGGTAATAACCAAAACCTCCATTGGGTGCTTCATAGCTTGCAGCTGATCTGATAGTAGCCACTCCATTCAAAGTAGCAGCTTGCTGCCCTAGCCAAATTTTTAACGCCTCATCCGAAAGGTCATCAATACCAGTTGTAATTGTTCCGGAAATAAAACTGTTATCAATCTCAACGATTGTATCGTCAGCTGGTAATTTGCTATCAGATAGCTCGATTGAGACGTTTGCAGCAATTGCACGACCTACAACTAGCCCGGTTCCATAGGTTGGTAGACCATTAGCCGGTTCCGATACAATCGGCGCAAAGACCGGATGTTTTAGTCCGATGTATGCCATTTATCAATCATTCCCTTCCGTTCATGAAATTATCAAAAACTTTTTCCATTGCTTCCTGCACTTGGGGGGCAGCTGCCTCGTCTGCTTCATCAACCCAATGCGTCGGCTTTATAGAGGATGAACCATAATGCAAAATAAACGCCTTTTCAGCGTTCATTACTCCCTTTCGATCTTTTCCCTTGGGATAAATATCGATTGTGCGAACATCCCCAACATTTTTAGGCTGGCGTGGATAACCGATTGAATTAATCATATCTCCAGTATCTTTTAAGTTGTGCCTTTGGGCACTGTCCTTCCAAGCCTCTTTTACTTCGACTGCAGCGGCTATCAACATTTTGTCGCCGACTTCTTTACCAGCGTCACCGAGGCGGATGACATCATTGATTAAATCATCTAATCCGGAAGTGTTAAACCGAGCCATCATGCCACCTCGCAATCCCAAATATGATGGACATAACCGGTATCTTGCTCATAATCTACTAAATAGCTAAATGATATGTCCTCACGGTCAAGTAACGAGCTTATCTTTTCAACGTTTGGGTCGAATTCAGTTTTTGTAAAAAAATCAACCTGAACACGCCACGATATTTCCTGTATTTCACTGTCAGCATTTAAACCCTGGGTGCCGTATTCAGACCACACGATATAACTATCATGTTTTTTATGAGCATGGTAGTGATACACATTTGGGGTTACAGTAAGCAGTAAGTCACGCAAATTAACCAAACTCATAATCGGCCTCCAATCTCTCGAGAGATAGGTCCATGACCGGCGGTTCTACATCCTCCTGGTACTGAATTTGCTTAATTTCATACTGTTTACCATCCATCAAAACGGCTATATCTTGGGTGGATACGCTACGTATCTGCGGCACCCGGATTACCTGGTCAATTCTGGTCTGGGCTTGCATAGCCGTCCAGAACCGGCCCATGCCTACGGTACGCTCTTTATACCTCAAAGGACCGACCTTTAAGGTCAGTCCTTCTTTCGGCATATTGCCTAGTTGAGCTATGTTGCCAACACTGTAAATGTTCACAATGCCATCATTGAATGTCTGTGTTTGCTGCTTCATAGGAAGCCACCTCCTGGTTAAGCTGCAAGGTTAGCAGTTCATGGAGATAGTTTTTCTGGAATTCATCCAGAGCATTGGAACGAGCGTAACGGCAATAGTCAAAGAGCAACTCCCGGGGCTTGTCTTCTACGGTGTAATCCATTTCTGCCCCGGCGATTCCATCAACATACTTAATGCCACGGGCAATAATGCCGGAGAGTTTTTCATCTCCGGCAGGATCTTCCCATGTGATGTCGAGGTAGTTTTTAACAGCCTCCAGTAATCCTTCTGGCAATGCCATCCATATCACCCCAATTAAACTACCTCATGGGTATTTACAGTATTTGTTACAACAACTTCATGTACTGCAGGTTGTAATCCGGAAATATTAGCATAAACAAAAGCTGTATTATCCAACGGTTCCCCATGGCCATACAGCTTAACGAGATATACTCTTTCATCCTCGAGGAATTTGTACTCGTCAGAGTATTCGATTTTACCTGACTTGGCTGTCCCGATACCCATAAAATAGCGATTACCTAAACCAAATATTGCTTTACCCTGTGCAATCTGAGTTGATTGAATAATTGTCGTGGGGAAAGGTAACACATTGTTTACATAGGCTCCATCGGCCCCACGGATAGTAGTAGCTGGCATAACCTTTTGTAAATAGTCAACAGGGTTGACAATCATAATAACGCTTCTTACAACCCGTGTTTTTCCATTAGGGCCAACAGCCATGCCAGAGATTAATTGACCATAAGAAACTGGATCAAGGCTTGTGACAGCCACAGTATCCTTCAAAGGATACACACCATCGGTAACAGTTACGCCTTCACCTACCTGTCGATTCATGCCAATAGGCATATCCTTACCTGTACCGTTAATAATGCCCTCTTCAAGTCCGTTAGCCAAAGCCTCGCCTAGGATTGCTCTAACATATCTGTCTAACCAGGTTGGACCAAGATCCAGCATGGACTTAGCTACTGGCAGGAAAGCAGATAACTTATGGAAGCTCATATTGATTTTCTTAAATCCAGAGGTTAGCTCTTTGACGATAGTGGATGTAAGAGTTCCCCAGGATGCTAATTCAGAACCATTGGCGTTAACTAGATATTCAATCAATCCGCTAGTATTTTGGAAATTGATCGCATCGAGCAAGGGATGGGTTTCAACTAAGTCATCGAATACTGCATCAATAACAGTTTTCGGCATAACCACGTCCAGATCGGTAAGAGCTTGCTGAGGATTGCTTGTCCGCATAGCCTCGATAACCTTCTGGAAGTAGTTGTTTTCTTCCGATGTCAGTTGTCTTACTCCACGTCCTACCAGTACATTGGCATCAGCAGCCTGCACTAGCCCTTTGGCTTCATCCATGACAGCCTCTTGGATGGTTTCGGTGAACTCGGTAAAAGCCTGGGCAAAAGCTTCCTCGTTACCGTCTTTGATGGCCTGGTTAAGCTTGTTCATGATTTCTGCTTTCTTGGCCTGTAATAAATCAAGGTTTCTCATCGCTTTCTCCCTTCTTTAAATAAAAATTAGCGGAACAATGCCGCCATAAATTTTATGGTTTTATTTTCTTTTGGCGGTTCCGGTGGTGGTTCGCTAGGCGGTGTCTTCTGAATTGGTTCCTTAGCCAATTCCCTGAACTGAACCGCTATAGCTCTGTTATAACTTAATTGCTGCTCCAGCGTTTTGTTCATTTTTTGAAGAAGTTGTTTAGCTTCGGTCAGGTCAGCATCTTTCTCCAACAACTCATCGGCAAAACCATATTCAATACACTGTTCAGCCGTTAACCATGTCTCGGCATCCAATAATTCAATGAGTTTTTCTTCGGTTATTTTGCCATTTGATTTCTGGAGGTAAGATTGCCGGTTGCCAGCCATGATGGTATCCAGGTCGTCTGCTGCCTTCCTTAGTTGGGTGGCATTTCCGGCCACAATATTCCATGCATTGTGGATCATCATCATGGTGTTTTTAGGCATAATCACTCGGTCACCTGCCATTGCTATGACGGAGGCCACAGAACAGGCAAAGCCGTCAATGTAAACTGTCTTTTGTGCAGGGTGCCTCCTTAACTGGCTATAGATTGCAGTCCCTTCGAACACGCTACCACCATAACTGTTAATGAAAATCTTGATCTCTTTAACATCCGGATATTTGGCAAGCTCATTCCTGAAGTGGTTTGCAGAGGTTTCACTTTCAACCATATCCCATGTCCACCAATCAAAATAGTCGCTTTTGACATCCCCGTAAATATACATTTCTAAGGTATCAGGAGTAGCTGCTTGCTTTAGTTCCCAAGTCCTTTTCAACTTGCTTCACCCCCTCCATTGAGTACTTTTAGTAAATCCTCCACCGAAGAATAGTTCTTGGTCATCCAATGCTGCCAAGCCCATGGTTCGTCAATTGGTTCATCTCCAACCAGCATTCGAATATCGTTAATGCAAAAAGCACCGGAAGAAATTAGTTTATCAATGGCTGTAGCCACATTCAGCAGGTCAACATGCTTAATTGATTTCGTATTAATTTTCAAGAACGTGCCTTGCTTAAACCCTTCAAACCCATTCCGCTTTCGGTTAACTTCTTCTTGCATCATGTCAGTTAGAGGGTCAATGCAAAATGTTAGATAGTTATTTACTGCATCCTCAATGTTAGCAATATCACCCTTTAGCAACACCGGCGGTATACGAAATGCACGAGCAGTAAAGTCGTATATATCATCAATCATGGCCTTGATGTCCCTGGTTCCTTCGTTACTGTAGGTTTTGGAACCCAGGTCCGTATAGGTATAACCGTCAAACAACGGTAACACCGCATTTTCAGCATTAAAAAAAGTCTTAAAGCGTTCATTCATGAGCTTACTGAAAGTCTCATGGAAATTTGGTTTCCCTTGAGCAACGGCACCGACATCCAAAATACCTCTACTACCACGTGATTTTTGGTAGCTTTTTTGGCCGTAAGAAATAAGTTTACCGTAGCTTTCATACATGCCATTAATAAGCTTGCGGATATCCTGGTTATTTAGCTTGAAATACAAAACATCTTTCATGCTGAAAGTCTTGTTGAACGTAAAATTATCAACTGATACCTGGCTAAACTGGTAGTCGAATAAGGCGTATTCAGTTTTACTGAATGTATCCGCTACCAATAACTGACCGTTTGCATCGCTGATAATTAGGCATTCGTTATTTTCATAAAGCTTGGTTATCCACTTCTGGATAAACTGGCTTGAGTTTTGATTCCTATTCGGCTCAACATTAAACAGGTAATATTCCTTGTCCTTAATCTCTTTGCCTCGCAGGTAGGTTTTAAATTCACACTTACTGATAGAATTTGCAATCAGGTTAATAGCTGAGTAAAAGGCAAGATTTCTTATTACAAGCTCTGCCTGCAGATTAAAAAATTCTTCAATCTCTAACTCTGTTGGTTCAGGATCTCCACTGATTCTATTTACGAGCCATGATATTAGTCCCAAATTCCCACCCCCTCTCTAGTAAACATACACACCAACATCAGGTGTCTCACCGCAATAACCGTCACCCAGTTCACTTTCAATAGTCATGGCAGCTACCAAAGCCATGAATGGGTCTGTCTTTCGGCTCTTAGCCTCAATCTTGCCATAGTAAAAGTTCCCAGTGTCAGTCCCCTGCTTTTTCCCAGAGGCAATTTTCTTTGTATTATTCGTGGCCCATCGCAGTGGTGGGTTATCTCCCCACACAAAATTTTGGTTCGCAAAGCAGCTATCAATCACCGGCACAATCGCCATGATATCGGATGGACGAACAAGTTTAACATTTTTATTATCTTTAGCATCAAAGCCAATTCGCTTTAGGCTAGTAGCTAGCAGGGCATAGCGAAAGTTATCTAACGCCAACTTGATTATGTTATATTTCGTAGCCTTCTCGGCAAGCCAGTTAACGATCAGGTCTGGGGATATTTCCACATCATCGACCAGGGTAAGATACCCCTGCTGGGCCCATTCTCGCCAGGGTATTTTCAGCCTTGGAAGGTCGGCTGAATTTAAGCAAAGCCACGAATGGTTGATGTCATACCGAATATCTCCCTCACGGAAATGAAGGTTCACACTTGCGAAGTCAGTTATTTTGGAGTAGTCTATTCCAGCGACGCATGTCCTGTAGGATAAATCCGGAAGTGGTTTATTTGTTGCCTTGATATTATCCCATTCGGTGACAATAATTTCCCGGTTTTGCCTCGGCCAGTTAAGCCGCTTGGTGTAGAATTCCTCCTCTATGGCAGGCTTGTACTTCATCTCGATAAATTCATTTTGCATTTCCTTTTGAAGTTCCGGGAAAAACCTCAGAGAAGGATTCGCCTTATGCCACATATTCGGGTCAAGTGCCTCTTCCTCACTGTCAATTCTGTAGATTAAAGGTAGCCACCCCAAGTCCTTAATTGTCCCGTTGAGTATATCAGCAGCAATAGCTAGCATGTCATCAAGAACGCCCTCACGAACATTACCATTCGTAGTAATATAAAAAGCTCTGGAATGCTTGCGCTTTCCAAAGCCGGAGGTAAATACCTTGATGTTATCGTATGTTTCGTACCCGTGAACCTCGTCAAAGATCAGGCAGCCGGTACGCTTACTGTCTTTTGTTTTGGCATTAGATGTATTGAACTTAATGTAGGAATTTGTCTTGGTATTTACGATAACTTCCTTAGACTTGTAAAAAAACTTCTTCGATTTTTTCCAGGTTCTTTCGAGTACTTCATATACATCATTGAATGATGTTTTGGCCTGGTCCTCAGCGTTAGCAACGATGTCTATATTGTAACCTTTTACCCCATGATAGTGGGTTGTTAGATACCATGCGACTGGTGAGATAAACCCATTCTTGCCATTGCCACGCCCCATCATAATAAAGATGGTGCTGAATACTACCGTATCATTTGACTTGTAGTAGCAGTGAATTAGAGCTGTAACGAATAATTCCCAGTCAAGCAGTTTAACTTCAAAATACCGCTCCATAAGCTCGATAGCTTTGTCAATCTTTTCGGTATCGATAAACACGTCAGGATCGCTAAGCTTAAATTCAACATAGTCCATAGCCTGCAGTAAGTCTTTACTAGCCGGGACACCACCAGACCGGATCGTATCCATGTATGCATCGATGTAAGGATGATAGTTACATTTCCTCATCGTCATCATCGCCCGATCCTGAGCTGTTGGCTTTCAACCCTAGCTCGTTTAGGATTTTCAGCATCTGAGCGTTAGTCTTGTTGAGTTCGGCAATGGAGTCGTTTTTCTTAAACCCCTTTTGACCGCCACCATTATTCCACTCAACCGATACCCCCCGAGTCTTGATATCCTTGATAAGTCTATTCTTAATTTCCCAGAGACTCATGTAGTCGTTAATGAGGTCAAGGTAATGACTGCCATAGACCCCGTTTCTTTCGAGCTGGTTTTTAAGATCTTTTTTAATTTCAGTTTTTCTGGCCACGTCATACCACCCCCCATCACGTGAAAATTGAAAAAATCTCTTTTGTCGACCACCCTGCCGAGTCAAGCCCCCTCAAATTAAAATACGTTTTATTTCAACCGGGGGGTGTCTTACCACCTCTCTGGAGTCAAAGGTTTCTTCTTAACCCTTCTCCTATAATCATGTACATGCTCATGACAACCATGGCAAAGCGGAACGAGATTTAATTTTACATTTCCCTCATTGTCAATGTACGTCTTACTCAAAGCTAAACGCGGATACTTTTTAACGTATTGAACGTGGTGTACAGTGTCAGCCTTCTTGTAGAATCCTCTAGCCTTGCAATGTTGACATTCAAACTTAAATTCCTGTAATACTTCAAACCTTACATTAAGCCAAGGGCTAGAAGTATAAAACCCATGGGGATTGTTATTATCGATAAAGTCTTGCACCCAACGTCCAACTTCATCCTGGTTATGTATGTTCATAACTGTCACCTTTCAGAAGGCAAAAAGAAAAGAGCCCGGAGGCTCTTATTATCTATTTATGTGTTTATAATATTTGGGTAGATATTTACATACATGCCACCACAAACTTCTTAATATTTTTTCATATGGACTTGCTTGCTGATAATACTCTTCACCACTACTATCTAAAGCATAAAAAATTTTTAGTTTATCTATGGTTTCAGCATATTTATTAGAACTTAAATCAAATTCTATAGCAATATGTTCTCCAGGTCCTAAATGTTTTGGCAAGGACTTTAATCTGTCCTCACTAGTAGTGTAAAATGCGTGCGGGAATCTATAACCAACACTGATTATATCAACTGGGAGCATACCTATGTTTGTTATTATAACTATGGTACTCCCACAATGTTTTATAGGTTTCAGTGTTTTTGGATCACATAAATATTGTCCATCTTTACGTACTCTAATCTTAATTTTGGGTTTGCGCTGGTTTAGAGCAGTTATTACAGCGAGTAGCGTTGCTGTCGCGCCTGCCCATTGCCCTAACGAACCAAATATATTCCAATTCCATTCCATAACCAACCAAAACTCCTTCCACCACCACTATTCGGCAAAAGGAGGCTAATACCTCTAAACAAATTGCGACATAACTTACAAGTTAATTTATTTAAATAATTAATCTTTAAATTAAATACAGAAGGAAAACCCTCCAATGCTGTCAAAGAGATTAGTTGCGACTATCATCGACAGAAAGGAGGGCTATTCTTTGTCCAAAGGTCCGGTTAGACCAACCGGTTCTAGTAAACCTAATGGTCAAAACTCAGCTACCAAACCAAGCATTGTCCCTAAACCTGGTACAAAACCTCAGAAATAAGTGTTAAGGAGAAAAGCCATATGTCAAGCAACCAAGGTAAACCAGTTGCAGTAACTGATAGTGCAATTAGGGCATCAATAGTGAGTGAGAATAGATCAGCAGTAAGACCAAGTATTTGTTCTAACTCATCAAATACATCATCAAATAATAGTAACAGTAGCAACAGCACTAATCAGAATAAATAGCATTTTGAGAATGCTTTTTATTATACTCAGCTAAAAATTTCTCAGAATCGTATATTTCTACAGCCACACCTGACTTCGTATCAACATAAGTTTCACGGACGGGGACATTGTGATTTTCTACAATGTCCTTTACTATTTCTGAATCAGCTAGCAACAGACATCTCTCATCAGAAATGTTTTCTGACATATTAGTTGGACTTCCATACACCTTAGCATCTTTTAAGATAACTCTTACTGCTAGTCCTTTTCTACCATGGAATGCATCTTCCCACACTAGGTTACCTTCATTTAAGTCACATTTATCTTTATCTCTTCTAATTTTGTTTATTAATTCAACCACAAAATTTTCTTTAATATACCCATGCCATAAATAGCAAAAAAAGATTGAAAATAAAATACTAGAAATGGTAAATAATATTAGACCACTTAGTCCTTTTATTTCTTCCTGGAGTTGTGGTACGTTAGCTATCCCTGTTTTTAGATATAGTAAAAGCATATTGCCTATCAGCACTGGCAGAGTGAACAATACTGACATTACTAATTTTTCTGTATTGGTATATTTTGCGGATGGATGCGACCCAACTCGCTCATTAATTAGCATGATAATAAGACCTGGCGCTAGTAAAATAATATAGGCAAGAAGGTTATCCAATACTATCACCTCACACCACACATTATACCAACATTTACCGATTTAAAATAGAAAAACCGCCCTCATTTGGACGGTTCTTTTGAACACAATATTTTACAGTACCATTTTACCACGTTTGAATAATCATGTAAAAATCAACTTTTAATCACGGTTCAATCAAAGGTTTCAGTCCTTTAAATGTCTAGCCTCAGGCCATCTACACCGAATATTAGTATGCTTAATTCGTTAACCATTTCGTTTTTCCATCGACGTACCGAAGGCTCGCTGCAGTGTAATTCTTCAGCTACTGTCTTGACTAATTCACCAAACTGAATATCCCTTCTTGCCTTATCAAGATATAAGCTATTAATAACCTCATACTTTTCAGTCTGGCCTTTGGCAGACATTCTTAGCTTCAGAATTTCCAGACAAGTTTCAATCAAGGTGATCATTATCACCGTTCTGGTCCGGCTTCGCTTGATCGCTTTTACAATAACCTCGTCCAAGTCAAGGTCATCAAGATCCATGATATCCGATGCCCTATCCTTGGCGTTTTCGTAGTGGTCCATAAGGTTTAGGTAATTTTTAAGAAGCATCTCCGTATTCTGATACCGGATTCTTTTAACACGTTGCCGTTCTTCTTCTTTATGCTCTTTCAAGGCTTCCTTGGCTGCAGCTCGTGCTATTGCTTGAATATCTACTTTTGATTTGCCCACCTTAGGATCACCTCCATTCCGTCATTCCAATAGATGGCAAAGGCCCTGGCTTATATCTTGGGCAACTGATTACAATTACTACCTCATAGGTTTTTTTATCGCCATAAGGTGAATTTTTAGATTTATATTCTAAGCCAGTTCTATCACCTTTATTGATCCACTGACAAAGTTGGGGAACTGCCTTAGCGCATGTTTCACAGAGTGTTGCCATGCTTAATCCTCCAAGTAATAATCCCTGACAATATTCTTTTTGATAACCTTTAAGAAAATATGCCGAACGTCTACCCCTTCCCTCTCCCGGATCCGGAAGTAAGTTTCACAGGAATGAAGCAAGTCAGCCATTTCCTCATCAGTACGATTTTGATTTTCTTGAGTTGCATTGGCTACCTCAATCAGTTCACTAACTATATGGAATAATTGTTTTGGTACACTGTTGCTGGCTACAAACTTTACCGCTGGAAAGGCATATGAAAACTGATAATCCCGCTCCATTCGTTCTATTTCAAGGACTTTTTTGCTGCACTCCAGAACTTCATTGGCTCCATATTTCTGCAGCAAGTTATTCAGCAGCTGCTTTTCTGTTTTTGTCATACCAGCTATATTGATATCCATCGAATAGCCCCCTTTACTTGTGGATAATTTGGATAGAATGTTGATAATTTCTGTACCACTAATAGTGGTACAAGATCCAAACCCGTCAGGCCTTGATTTTACTGGTGTTCAGGTCACTTGTATCTCTGTACCACTAATTTCCGAAGGGTGTAATATCTTTTTTATACCCCCCTTATACCTTACCTTTAAGGGGTAGGGTATATTTCCTATAGAGATATATAATATTTAGTGGTACAGTGGTACATTATATATATAAATACCCTTCAACCCTTACCATTCAAGGCTTCGCCTCTGTACCACTACCTGTACCACTAACCTATTCTGTACCACTATTAGTGGTACAAGTGCAAAGATTAAATTCTTTTAGTTTTATCACCCTGGCCCTAAAACCGCCCTCCAATGCCTTACTTGGAGCATCATATCTTGTCTTACCACCATGGTTATAAGACTCAATCTTCCCCTCAGTAGCCCACTCACGAATAATCTTCCGGCTACTTGAAAAACGTTCTGTTAGAAACTGATCAACAACACTCCGAATTACAAAAATCCCACCATTATCAAAAGGGTTAGCAGCTTTTTCAATGTATCCTAACCGTGGCCCAACGGCTCGTTCTTTTAACCGATCCTGATTTTCCGCCAACCAGTCAACGAACGCTTCCCATGCACGACCGGATTCGCTTGCTTCTGTTTTTGTGACCAGCCCCGCTAGTATGTGCATTCCTGTGGCCATAGCACCGGCCTTAGCCTGCTCCCAAGGCTCGCCAAACACCCAGGCAGACGCTAGGTAGTCGGCTGTAGCCACACAAGCCACGGCATCAATATGGGAATCTATCCGATCCGGGAAACTGGCCCTAAAGGCCGTCTGAAATTCACGATAAGCGGTAAATATGGTTCCAAAATCAGCAGCTAGTAGCTGGTGAAGGAATTCTGGTCCAGCATGGCCATGATGCTTTGGAAGCACATAATACAGAGAACGGGCAAATTCCCGATCATGGGCCAAGGGTCCGTCACTGATCTCTAGCACCCTAGTCATGACCCCATCAAAGGATCCGGCATTAGAGAGTGTACCTTCTCCTGTTGACATGACCACGGTTCTCCATGTGGCCATATCTTGGAGACCGGTCTTTGTTCCCCGGCCACGTCCACGACCCTCACCCAGTACATACAGCAGCGGATTAATATCATTCTTACGATTCTGGCTTAATACCTCGCGTTCATTAATGGCTAGGGGAAGATCAGAGTGCAGGGCAGCCTTCCGCTCCATCGCTGTGGAAGTGGTATCAAAGGTTCCTATAAGTTTATCCGGGTTACCCCATACAGACATGGCAGCCCATAGGGTGGCTGTTTTACCGTCTTGGCTACCACCCCAGTTATGGACAATAAAGTTACGCTGCCCCAGGATACGAAGCAAGGGAGCCGCAAAGCTGGCCGACAGGATAAATCGTGCCTTTGGTGATTGCCTTAGGTACTGCATCCTGGAGACCCATTCCGACCGGTCGCCTATTACAGTAAAACCAGACATGGTACGCTGGCTGCCATCGTCATCAATGTCGATTCGATACTTCGGATTAAAGTTTGGTAGGATGAATTCACGGTCACCCCGCCAGCCAAGTTTTGACACTGCTTGAGTAACTGGTATTCGGTCCTGGTTAGCATCCAGCAGAGAATCAAACCACTTTACCGCATACTTTGCCGACTCTGAGGATATGGCCACACCAAAGTCAGCCAGACGCATTATCTTACGTGAATCCATTACCGTGGAACGGGTAAACAATAATTTGCGCCACCCGTTCAGGTACTGGTAACACAATTCTAGTTTTTCGGTCTGAAGGTCTACGTTAAATACCCGCTCAGATACGATGGCCGGAGACCCAACAGCCTTATAGGCCATAATGTCATCATTCTGAGTCCGGCGAATAAACAATACTCCGCCTTGCTCAAACTTAAAGTTAGTTGGTAAGGCTAGATCAACCGGAATATTAGGGACAGTATTACTGAGCATCCTAGTGCCGGGCTTTTCCCCATCCTGGACCACATGAAGGTGGCTATCTTGACGCACCTGGCGGCTATGTTGCTTAACTTGTTTCTCGAGGTCGTTCAGGTTAACACGCCCCTTACAGGTGGCTTTGAATCTGGTGTATTCTAACTGGTCATCTTTCTTCAGCACCGCCAGTGCTCCTAATACCTCTGAAGTTAATACTGTATCCGGAGTGGGAGCCGGTATTCCACGTACAACAGCCCTAGCCTGTCCAACCTTAGATAAGCTCCATCCACAAGGGGCCTGCACTCCACAGCCCCCCTGAGGGCACCCAGGGAACCCGATAACGGAACGAATATACTCGCAGTTTTGGGGATTCATCATGTTTAAGGCTTCGTCTATCTTTTTATCGGTATCCTTTGCCTGGTACCGAGCCTGATCTAGGGCAGATACCTTGTGTGCTGCATCGATGCCATCGTTTGCCCTAACAATATTCGTCAGGGCTGCCAGCCATTCAGCGTAGCTAATACTGGCGGCATTTAATTGACAGTGCTGTAAAAAACGGCAGTTCCTAAGCATCAATTCCGCTGGGCCATCCGTTGGGCGGCGTTCAAACTTCTCTGTCCGGATTTGTCCGGTGACAACCGGTACCGGTGGTAATAGGTCTGCGATGTCAGACGGGTTATAACGGGCATCTGATCTCTCAATAACCAGCGCCTGGACGGGATTGTCCGGAATTTTCCTGTTTAGTGTCCCGGGTAGCCTGAGCACTCTGGCTAAATCCGCAGTAGGATCTATCTTCCACCCCCGCTGACTGGCAGCATGTTTTACAGAACCCTGAATTGATCTGAGTAATTCGGTAGCACTGGCTCGTTCCTCCGGTGAATCCAACTCCCAGGGCTCACGGAATAACCAATACACGTGAATACCATACCCACTCCAGACAATCATAGATGGAGGTATATTGTTCTGTAGTAAATCCATTGCTGAAGCCATATCCGGCGGTAACTCCTGGATCTTATGCACAGGATGCTTAATATCGATATCAACCCACAGACCCGGGATTGCCATAACATAATCATTTTTAGCCCGCTCATAGGGACCTAATGGTTGAGATAGTGAACCAACCCCAAAATAAACATCATGAATAGGAGCTAACCTTTCAGCTGTAGCTGCCATATCTGTTAATGCATCTGCGGTAAATGGGTGTGTTTGTTTATCCGGTAGTGTCCATAAGTACAGGACACTACCGTCATCAAAATATCCGTACAGGGAGGACAGAAAATCGTATATCGAATTCAAGTAGTTTCCTCCCTCCTTTGATAGTTAATTAATTGATGGTGCGTTTAATGGTTGAAATGCGAATTATTCTTCCTCGATACTAAAATCAACTAAATCCGGTTCCTGAACATTGCCTTGTCTAGCTTCGTCAACCATGTGCCATTCCTGTTCAATTATTTCACACACAGGGTTGTCATCGTCATCAACCAGACTTATAGGACAATTTGCGTCAAACAGCTTTCTAATAGCCTCCTCCTTACTATCTGCTTCAATGCAAAAAGTAAGTTTAGCAACTATGCTTACTTCGCCTGTAAATTCTTTTTTAGCCATAAATATAACCTCCCATTTACTTCGCTACATTTAGCTACTGCGCACTAACTATCTGGCACCGATTAAAGGAACACTCCGCTTTGCCGACACAAAGAAGTTCTCTTTTTTCGGTTTCTGACCGGGAGGGCCATATTTTTTATGAATCTCTGCCAGTTCTTCCTGACTTAAGGTGTACTCTTTTAAATTTTCGGGGCTAGCATAACCGTTAAACTCGTTACCGCCGACTTGATAAGGTAGTAAACAATTATCACCATTAATCTTGAGGTTACGCATAATCACCTCACCTCACTTCAGCCACACGGAATATCCGCTCCGCATCCTCTGGGGAACGGGCTACACCAGCATAGGCCCCCATCTGACGCATACGTTTTAGGAAATTCTCTTGTTCCTGACGGAGGCGACCGGTCGCTGATTTCACCTCGACGAATACGGCCTTACCATTCTCGGTAACTCCAAACAAATCAGAGAAACCAACCGGCAGACCTGTTTTTAATCGACGCGGATTATGGATAGTGATGCTGCCGTCTAGGTTTTTCACGATTTTTTCGCCGGTCCAGCCTTCGCCCACGTTGGCACGAAACAGGATGCCCAGCCCTTGCTGAGATACGCAAATCCTAATTTGATTTTGAATATCAGATTCTTTCATTTTGTCCCTCCATTCGGTATCCTCTTAAGTTCAGCCATCTTATTAATCCATCCAAGTTTATAACCCCGACGGAGCGCAATTTCTTCTAAGTCAGTTATGTTTCTAGCCTGCCTAATCTCTTGTTTCTTTCTCTGGCGTTCAATCTCGTCAACCTTAACCAGCTCACCCTGGCGTTTATCAGGTTCTGCCCGCTCAGTTGGTGCGTATTGATAACCACACAGCGGACAGACAGGTGCAGGTCGGTGGGCTGCGTAACATTTTGGGCACTGCCTTAGGGAGACTTCCCTGGGACCGGTGCTGTTTTTCTTTTTTCCTTCGAGAGACCACGACCGGTCCTCATCCGGTAGACCATGACGGTAACAGTTCCCCACGTGGTCAATAATAATGGCCACCTTATCAGGGTTATCCTTATCTGGACGCATAGGGCGCATAGATTGTTGAATATGCAGCGTCAGAGACTGGGTAGGCCTAAGCAGCAATACCGCCTCCATAGCCGGAACATCAAACCCCTCGGAAATTAAGTCAACGTTACACAGCACCTTAATATTACCGGTGCGAAACTGGTCAATAGCCGCCTTCCGTACTCCCTGCTCTGTTTCCCCATCTATGTGCTGAGCTGGTATCCCAGCAGCACGAAACATTTCTGCAGTGTGCTCAGAGTGAGCACGACTCACACAGTAAGCGATGGCCCGCTTGCCATCAGTCAGTTTTTTATACTGCTCGATAGCATCCCCGATGATCTCTGATCTGTCCATAGCAAGGGTGATATCTGACTTAATGTAGTCCCCATACTTCACCCGCAAGCCGTCCAGATTTGCCTTTACGGGCGGGGCAAAGTATTTGTAAGGGGTTAGGTTACCCCACTCAATTAACTGTTTCACAGACGGCCCCAGCACCAGTGATTCGAAGATATCTCCCATGCCGTCGCCGTTTGTCCTGGCCGGCGTGGCAGTTAAACCAATAACAAAGGCTTGAGGAAATGCCTCCATTAGCTTGACCCATGTATTTGCCTTGGCGTGGTGGCTTTCGTCGAAAATTATCACATTTGGCGGATTGATACGATCTAGCCTCCTGGCGACAGTGAAAATGCTACCAATCTGGATCTGGTCCCCGGTAGCCGAACACCCTGGGGCGATAATCCCATGCTGTATACCCATGGCTGTAAATGTTTCACTTGACTGGTCTATAAGCTCCTGACGGTGGACAGCAAATAGTACGGACTGTCCACGGGTGGCGGATTGTGCGGCCATCCACGCCATAATTACCGTCTTTCCAGCACCACAGGGAGCAACTATACAGGTTTTACGGCGTCCGGAACGAAATTCATCCCGGACGCCTTCAATGAGTAATTCTTGATATGGTCTTAACTTGAACATGGTTTAAAAGGGGATATCGTCAATATTGCCCTGGAACCCGTTAGCCGGAGGTTGCTGTCCTTGCCCCTGACCCTGGAACTGGAAATCAATCTGTCCCTGGGGAGGCTGACCATTAGGTGGCCCAGCAGGTGTTTGTTGATATCCTGGTGGTTGTTGCTGATACTGTCCGGGTTGCTGGCTGTACTGCCCTGGCGGCGGCCCTTGTGGTGGCATTTGTCCAGGGTATCCTTGTGGTAGTGGGTATCCTCCCTGAGAAGGCGGAATATAACCAGGTGGTTGTTGGAAACCCTGCTGCTGGTATCCCTGAGGTGGCCCCTGGTATTGTTGCTG
Source organism: Desulforamulus reducens MI-1 (assembly GCF_000016165.1). GTDB lineage: Bacteria > Bacillota > Desulfotomaculia > Desulfotomaculales > Desulfotomaculaceae > Desulfotomaculum > Desulfotomaculum reducens. The sequence continues at coordinate 2,842,850 of NC_009253.1, forward strand.
TTGAGCAGGTGGCTGGTTAGGTGATTGCTGTTGATTATCCTGTTTTGGCCCAATAAAGGTAATTGAATTAACCATAATTTTTACTGCGGAACGTTTCTGACCTGTTTGTTGGTCATCCCAGCGTTCTTGCTGTAAGCGGCCGGAAACACCAACCTCACGGCCCTTAGTTAAGTTATTGGCAATTGTTTCAGCGGTCTTTTCAAAAGCAGTGCAGTCAAAAAAATCAGCCTCATCCTTATTGCCATATCTCTGTACAGCGATAGACATATTGGTTACCGCTTTACCATTCTGGGTATATCTTAGTTCTGGGTCACGGGTTAAGCGACCAATAATGTTGACAGAGTTCATATTTACACCATCCTTTGTTGTAAGTATCCTTGTGCTTCGCTGACCATGGTTGCCAACTCTGGGTCTGTTAGTTGGTTAGCTGGTTTATGGTAACGCTGTTGCAGATAATTTGGCAGGGAATTCACATCCCATCCTAGTTGATGCCAGAGGCCGACAAGCTCCTGCACTCTGGGTGTGTTTGGTAAGGGGGCTACTGCTGGTTGTTGCCCTTGGTTGGTGAATTCGGTTTTATCAGTATTACTGTCGGCTTCGGGATTATCCCCGGTTTCAATATTCAAAGCTGTCAACCAAGCGTACTTAAGGGCCATGGTTTGGGCCTTAGCGACTGCCTTGTCACCCGGATCTGTACCGGTACCCAAACTGGTGACGGTTACTGATTCGCCGGAATCGGCATCAATGATGGTTAACTTGCACTGAACGGTTACAAGCTGCCATACGCCACCCCGGGAAGTGGATTTTTCTTTTTCTGACAGGATTGAAAACTCCGGCACACTAGCCATATTGGCCTGCACCAGGGCATCGTTAACTTTGCCAAGAATAGCGGCAGCTGAAACATACTTATATTTTTGCTCCTTATTGGTAGAATCTTTTTGTACATATTCGCAGGCTTTAGCCACTTGGACTAGTTTCGCTGCAATACTCTTCAATTAGCCCACCTCACTGAATCCGAATGTGATAACCCTGGTGGATCTCAGCACCGGGAACTTCAGCCCCACGCTTTATATCGTCTAATATTGCTTTCTTATCCACAGCAGGCGGCGGAGGTGGCGAAATAACCAGGTATTTAAACGGAAGTAATGAGGCATCTAGGACATTGACACTGGCAGGGTTTTTCTGCCTACGGACAGTGCCGATATCGGTCTGTACCTTATCCTTAGCGGTTGTCTCTAGCGCCCGAAGCAGATAATCTTTGAGCCACTTAATGCGATTTTCCGTTGCCTTTTTCTTGTCAGCCAGACGTTTTGCCTCGCGTTCAAATCCCTCACCTGAAACTTCGAGAGATTTAATTATTTTTGCCACTCCACCCACCTTAACCTCAAAGGCTTCTTCGATAGATTGCAGGGTATTCTCCAATACCTGAAGGTCTACATCTTCATCGTTTAGAAGATTAAAAATCTCGTTAAACGTACCAGTAAGCTCATAAAGTTTCATTCGGTGTCCTCCTCAAGATCGTCTTTGACCAGTTCGCAATCAGGAGTGCAGTTAAGGCACTCCTGACCGTTTAATGCACATTTCATTTAACACTCAACCTTTCACGACATAACCACATATCACTCATAGCTACCGGGTACCGGTCGCAGTTGCCAAGGCAATGACCAGCGTCATAGCATCCCTGCAGTGCAGGAACCACCTCAATTCATCCAGGCTGTTGTTTTTCACCCTGAACTGCAAGGTAATCTATAACCATATGTCTGTGGTAATTTAGCAGATTGATCAACTTAATTGCAGTACCATTGCACCGCCCTGGGGCATCCTTAGTAATAAACATCTTGAAACCCGTATTATTGTCTGGCGCAATTCTGACACCCTGCAGCTTTAGTGCATTAATAAGCAACTTAATATCAACAGGATTGCTATTTAGAGCAAAGTAGCCCATTAACTGCGACCGATTCTTTTTGATTTCTCTTAGGATCTCCTTGGCCGGATCCGGGACGGAATTAATATCCCATGGCATCGATATGTTGATTTGACCGTCCCTGGGAGATATGTTAATCTCGATGGACCGGGCCCGAGCAAGTAACTCAGTTATTTCCATTTCTTTAACCACTTTTCTTTAGGCGTAAAAGTAGTTACCGTAAGCCCAAAGGCCCAAAATCCACTGCTATCGCGATGCCATTTCACACCACAGTTTGGACAATTACTTTCTTTGCGGTTCTGGTGAAAAATCATATCTCGACCACAGATACATTGTGGAGTTAATACGATCTTTGCTGTAGCCATAACCGGAAATCCTTAACGGTTCCATAGAAACTGGTTAAACCTTTACGCATTAGATTCACCGTCCTTAATGGGGATTGAGCCGGTGGTCTTTACTTCAAAGATTTGGCCACAGTCATGACAGATAACAGTTACATCATTTTGGCCAATCACGGTAGCATCAAGATTAGTTCCCCAGCACACGGGACAGGATTTTATATCTAACATTTGGTAACCTCCGATTATTTTTATTTAGCGACATCGGCTACCGCCAGACTTGACCTTATGTAGTGTTGATGGTAAGTTAATGGGTAAGAGATTTTTTGTGGCCCTTTTGTAGGGCTCTTTTTTATTTCTGTAGCTTTAGGAGTTCTACACACCAACTAAGGAATTGCATATTAGTTGGTTGATCAAAGTACTTGTCAAAATAGTCGTTGCATTTAGCTTCAGCTATCGCTATGGCATGCCTTATTGATCTTTCTACTGCTTGGAGTGGTATTAAACTCTGTCGCAACCGCAGGGTAAAGCTTTTTAGTTGCTTCGAACTTCATCGTTCTGTTTTCTATAATTAGCTTGATAGCTGACCTGGCGTAGTGATAACCTTGCACGTGAGACGGGATGCCTATATCCCAAAGCAATTGAGTGATCTGGTCATCAATACTGGCAACCGGTCTTTCAACCGTTGTTGGCTCACTAATAGGGGCTTGTCCATCTAACGCTGGCGCCAAAACCGGATATACTGCAAGAAACTGTTCAGCCATTGTTTTAGCCTGCTCCAGTGCTTCAATTGGGTTACATTGTTGTGTGGCACTCTGCATCATTTTCTACACCTCCTTTTAATGGTTTAGGCTTGCGCTCGTTTAGAGCTGCCTTTTACCTTCCTTCAGCCCTGCGGTTCTGTCGGGCTAATTGACGCCGTTCTTTTCGGCCTGGGTTTTTCTTCAAGCTAGTCACCTGCCTCTCTAGTACCGATACTTGCTGTAAACTGCCTTACTAACCGATAAACCTAAACCGAAATTTTGATTAACGTTCATAAGATTAACAGTGTCATCTAAAATCTGCTGGCGCTGGATTAGCATATCCGGAGACATATCACCCTTCTTAAGCATCTTCGGATACCCATGGATGGATGATACTGCCTTATTAGCGATAGTGTTGGCCTTAATAAAATCCACCCTTACTGGTTTTACTAAACCGGCCTTTAGGCGACTCATGGCTTCCCGCTGGTGCTCTTTGTCCAGCATCCTGAATATCTGGAATCCTTCTAAGCCGGATGCTTGGCGTAGGGTTTTAATGACTGTGAAGATCCAGTCCTCAAATTGCTCTGCTTCCTTTTTCCTGGAACGTGTGATAACCTTGTAAATTCCGGTTTCTGAGATGATGGATACTTCTTGCTGTCCGCCAAGGGTACTCATTAAGTGAGTATCCTTTTGACTAGGCTTAAGCTTACGTAACATACTGTCAATTCGTCTGTACTCCAGGGCTTTGGCAATATCAGCCGCTACAGCCCACCAGTCACCGGGTTCTTTTTCAACAAAACGGATTTTGTGCCCGTTCCAAATCTCGGTTTTTACGTTCATGCGTACTCCTTTCTGTTAAACTCGGTATAACCTTGATAGGTATTGCATAACATAGGGTAGACAGGTGTTTGCTTCCGGTAAAAAGTGTTTTTTATTAGTGGCCACCCAGGGCCACTAATTTTATGTTAGGCTCCTTTGTCAGTTCTTGTTTCTTCACGAAACATAGAGGGAAAAAAATATTTAACTATAGCCTCTGGTTTAATTCCTAAAAACTTGCATACTGCACCTATTTCAGAACAAGTGAACTCTGAAATACCATTAATTTTAAGACTGAAAGTGTTCGGGGCTATATTTAAAAAATCTGCCATAGTTCTTGTGGTTTGCCCCTCACTTCTCATCTTTCCTTTTAAGGCTTTTAGCTCATGATATCGTTTTTTTGTTTTTTTCATTGACCCACCTCCTAAATTTGTTTCGTCAGGAAATATTTATAAACTGATGGTACATAAAAAAATAAACCCTGTCAATGCCTAACGAAATATTTTTTAGTTAAAATGTATACTTTTTATTGCCAAGGGAAACATTTAGATTTATAATAACAAATATTAGATTAGTAAGTATGAGGTGTTTAGAAATGGTTGAAACCACGTTTGATATTTTAAAATTCTCAGAAAGGTTAAAAGAATTGATGGAAAATTCTAATTACAATACGTATTCATTAGCTGAAGCAGTTTTTCTCACACCTGGGACAATTTCAAAATATGTAAACGCGAAAATGGAACCAAAGCGAAACACCATTGAATTGTTGGCTAAACATTTTCAGGTTAATCCAGCATGGCTGATGGGATATGACGTAGACAAATGGCTTGATGGACAAGCCCCGAAAGCAAAAACAATCCCTTTTATTAAATCGGCCAATTATGCCGACAACGAAATTGACGGATACGAAGTTGTATCCAGCAGTGAAGAAATTGATCTTTCTTTTTTGGTTCAGGATAACAGTATGATTAACGCTAGAATTTTTGAAGGCGACATTGCGTATATAAGTAAACAATCAACGGTAGAAAACGGGGAAATAGCCGCAGTAGTTATAGACGGGGCTATCACATTAAAAAGGCTTTACATGATGGACAACTCTATTGTTTTACACTCCGAAAATCCTACCATTCCGGATAAAGTGTTATCAAAGAAAGATAAAAAAGATATTACTATTCTGGGGAAAGTAACTTCCGTTAAATTTAAAGTGAGGTGATAGCCTTTGGCAAGCATTAAAAAATTACCTAGCGGCCGCTTCCAGGCTACCGTCTTTATTGGCAGGGACGCCAATGGAAAGCAGTTAAAAAAGAAAATTACCTGTGATTCCGAAAAAGAAGTCAAAAAGCTAGCCCGAGACCTGGAACAGGAGATTGAAGAACGCAGATATACTAACATGGATAACACAAGGGCATCTGCTTGGTTTGATAACTGGCTGGAGCTAAACAAAAACTCATTGTCACCCTCAACTTATATGAGTTATAAGATGTATGTTGAAACACACTTCAAGCCTGCCTTTGGTAGTTTCAAGCTAGGGCAGATTAAAGAGCTACACGTTAAGAAATACATTAATGATAAACTAAAAGACCTTTCTTCAACAACAGTAAGAAAGCATATCCTTGTACTACGGAAAATGCTATATGATGCTCTTAAACAAAAGAGCCCTTGTACTGACATTGAAGTACCAAAGGCCGAAAAGTATAAACCGTATGTGCTTTCAGAGAAGGAATTTGAAAAAATCCATGATGCCGTAAGAGGTACCAGGGATGAGCCAATTGTACTGCTGGCTGCCTGGTGTGGCCTTCGCCTAGGCGAGATATTTGGTCTTAAGTGGGACGATGTTAGCTGGGAAAAGGGAACCATCAGAGTAGATGAAAACATGGCAATATCTGAGGATGGTTATGTTGATAAAAAGCCCAAGTCAGACAACGGACTAAGGAGTGTAGTTGTCCCGCAGCCCCTTATGGCAATTCTTAAAGATTACAGGATGGAGCAGGCCACACCAGACACAGGCAAGAAAGGCAAGGTTCCTGAGAGCAAAAAAGCCCTTAGGAAATGGATCAGGGTGCTGTTAAAGAAATACGACAGTAAAACAATCGAAGAAATACCCGAGGAACAAAAAGAAGAATTTCTGGAAGAACTAAGGGAAATTCAGAGTAGAATCTTTTTAATGCGGCCAGACAGTTACAGCACATACTTTGGTAAATTGATAGATGAAAAGAACCTCCCCCCTATCCGATTCCATGATTTACGCCACTATCATGCTACCTGGCTATATAAGCAAGGGATCCCGGACCAATATGCAGCGATGCGCCTTGGCCATGACATCAAAGTTCTTAAAGGGATTTATCAGCATTTAGAGGTAGATGTAAAGACGGAAACGGACAATTTAATCAGGGCCGGCTTCGGGGAACACGGGGAACAAAAAGGGAACAAAAGTATTCAAACCATCTAAACGGTTTTTTTATTTATCTAAACATTTCCTACTAGGAAACAAATATTGCAAAATATAAAGCACTGAAATATATGACCCAAAGATTATATGCCTATTATTTCTTTGCAAGAAATACAACGGACTTCTAATCCGTAGGTCAGGGGTTCGAATCCCTTCTGGGACGCCAGTAAAATCAAGCACTCCGAGGTTTTTAAAGCCTCGGAGTTTTATTTTTTGCAAACCATTTGCAAACGTTAAATTATTTACATTATATTTATTATGGATATTTTTTCTTATTTATTAAATAAACCATCTTCTATATTCTGCCAACCATACTACTAACACCCCCTATCTCTCTTATTCTTTTCCCCCTCTCCACCCCTTGGTTTACAAGCCATCCCCCATAACTTTTATTCACTGTTCAATTAACCAACGTCCATAATAGCGAATCAACTAACGAATGAATAAATCTTAATTAAACAATGAAACGAATAAAAAACAAACAAAAAATAAATAAATAAACCAGGGGAACAACGGGGGCACAGATTCCGAACCTTAAAACGAACAAAAATATAGCCCGTATCTAACGGGCATAACGGACATTACTCAAATATTTTAAATTCTTCCCCACACCTCTTACACTTAGCCTCCAGAGGAAACGGAGTACGAATCACCAGGGTCTTATTCTGCTCATCCCTGCAGCCACACACATACCGGTAGGAGTGGTTCTTTACATTGCCTTCCGGCATCTTAATTGGGCAATTAGTACCCTGCACTAGTACGCCTAACTCCTCAGCCTTAGCTTTAAAATCTTTGTTGTGCCAGTTCTTAGGCTTTTTCTCACCGGTGTATAAGCATTCGTCTTGCCACTGGTGGATCATCTCATGCTTCAGGACTTCACATATGGCCTCTTCTTGATCCTCATTAAGATTGATAAGTTCTATATTAAACCGGATATGGTTTTCCAGCCTCAGCCGGTTCTTGCCTGCTGTATAAGTAGCCAGTGTCTTAGTATTCATTTTCTCAAAAGAGATTAGAGGAAAAGATAATTCGCCCTCAAAATACTCCTGGTTAAAGTCTTGGTGTTTTTCATAGAGCATTGCAATAACTTTATCATCACTAGTTAGCAGAGTTTTTAGTGCTTCCTTGGCTTGCAGTTGCACGTCAGCCATTTATAACCCTCCTTATATCCCCGGAACAATAAACTCAATCAGCTTAATACAGTGCTCAATCAACTTCATTAAAAGATTCATCACATAACAGAACTTCTCATAAACTTCCGAGTTAAAAAACATATTCAAAGCCGCCACCCAAAGACATATTTTAATTATTCGAGCTACAAAATTATCAAAGGTCTTAGTTAGGTAGTAAAAGATAGTACCTACAGAAAACAAAACCACAATTTTAGAGAAAAATACTGCCATACTATCCCACCCCTAGAAAAGGGTAAATCCAAGAGGTTTCAGGATGCCATTAACCATATCGTAGATACTGCCGGAAGCTTTGAATAAAACCTGAATCCGTAAAGTAATTTTCTGTCTCACCCCATAATTTATAGGGAAATGAAGGAATATGTAGAAATATACATCTAATCGATATTTCTAATCTTCACCTCAGGGGTGCAACATGAAAAAGATAAGAAACAAGAAAATCAAAACCAAAAACAGAGACGATGATAGGCTCACTATCTTTGAAATTGAACAAGGTGACGAAGAGCTAACCACCCATTCGGGCTTAGCTCTTATTGGAGCCTTACTGACTAATACCAAGATAAAAACACGACTGAACAATACAATGTCTGCTGAACAAAAGAAACCCCATATTTCTAATGGAAGTGTTGGTATTGCCTACATTGGCTTGTTATGCCAAGGCAAGAGTGATTTTGACCACATTGAACCCTTTCGAGAAGATAATTTCTTTGCAATCTCGTTAAACATCAAAGAGACACCGTCAAGCCCAACCCTTCGCCAACGATTAGATATGGTTGCTAAAGATAAGCAATGGAATAATATCCTGTTGGAAGAATCTGCGGGGCTAATCAAAAAAACAAATGCACCACTAACCCCAGCGTACCTGTGTAAAGAAAATAGAGCTTATCTTCCACTAGATATTGATGTGTCTCCCTTTGATAACTCCAACACCAAAAAAGAAGGGGTCTCCCGCACCTACAAAGGCACCGATGGTTACGCTCCCATCTTTGCATATCTAGCAAAGGAAGGTTATTGCGTAAATACTGAGCTACGCCAAGGGAGTGAACATTGCCAAAAGAACACCTCAGAATTCGTTGCTGAAAGCATTCGCTATGCCCGAAAAATTACCCAGTTGCCTTTGCTTTTAAGGATGGACTCAGGCAATGACAGCGCTAGTAATATTGAAATTTGCTTAAATGATGATACTAAGGCTGATTTCATTATTAAGCGAAACCTTCGCAAAGAAACCCCTGAAGGGTGGCTACTATTGGCAAAGAACAATAAAGATATTTACTGCCAGGAACGTGAAGGTAAAAAAGTCTACTATGGTTCCATGATGAAATACAAAAAGGAGCTGAAAAGAGAAATCAGGGTAGTTTACAAAATTACCGAAAGAACCTTTGGTAAAGATGGCCAGATATTTCTCGTACCCCAGGTGGAGGCAGAAACCTATTGGACCTCATTGCCAGACCCTCCACATGTAATCGAAAGACTATACCACGAACATGGCACCAGTGAGCAGTTTCACAGCGAACTTAAGACAGACCTGGATTTAGAAAGACTGCCCTCTGGCAAATTTGACACTAACAACCTAATACTACATTTTGGAGTAGTGGCCTACAATCTGTTGCGCATGATAGGACAATCAACAACTAGAATGCAGCATGTGCCCTTGCGAAAGCAGGCAGAACGCCGTAGGATTAGGACGGTGATTCAGAACTTAATCACGTTGGCATCACGGTTAGTTTCACATGCAAGAAAGAAGAAATTACGATTTGGAAAGCACAGTCCCTGGTTTGAAACATTTAAACAAGCTTACTCTGTGTGTTTAGCAAGATAGAAATATCCACAGAACGATAAAACTTTGCACTAAAAGAAGTGATTGTTTGTTGTTGCCAAATTTAGCCCTAATACGTTTAAGTGAATTATTGAATTGTTGTATCGCAAGACGGCAATACAAAATTTCCCATAAATACTGAGGGATATGGTTACTAAATGGGTTACTCACGGATTCAGGTATTACATATATATAAGGTTAACAACCAACATAACTATGTTGTGAAATTTATGAAATATTTAAGACTAATTACTCATAATAAATAAACCCCTGGATCACTCGTCCAGGGGTTCCCATATATCGTCTGGTCTTATATTTATTTTTTTAGCAATCTTTAACATTGTACTACCGTGAATATCGTCATAATGTTGGTTGCATATTTTTGATAGACTACTTGGAGTTATTCCTATTTCCTTTGCAAGTTGATCCAAAGTGTAACCGGCTTCCATTATTTTAGCCTTCAAGTGAATTTTAAATTTTATTTTCTTTACCATATATTCAAATACTGCGGCACGAGCTTGTTCACGAGTTAGAAAACGTTGTCCATTGAGCCACTCGTACTTCATTTTTCCCCAGAAAGCTTCCATTGGGGCATTATCCCAGCAGTTTCCTTTCCGGGACATGCTGTAAATAAAACCGCGCTTCTTAAGGTAATTTTGATAGTCGTTTGAACAATATTGGCTACCACGTCAGAGTGAATTAACATCCCTGGGGCATGTCTATACCGTTTACAGGCACTATCCAGAGCGTTGATAACAAGCTCCTTCGTATTCTATCACTCATTGAGAGCCCAACTATTTTTTGACCACATAAATCCATCACCCCAGCTATATAAAGCCAGCCTTCTTCTGTCCATAGATAGGTTATGTCGCTGACCGTTTTCATATTGGGTTTTTCTGCTGAAAACTGACGGTTTAAAATATTCTCCGCCACTGGCAGGTGATGGTTTGAATTTGTTCCGGACTTAATTTCCCACTACCTGGGAAGGGAACTTCAGGCTTCTCACAAAATTTTTTTAACCAACCATGTAGCGTGTTAGTGTTTACACCTAACTCTTTTGCAACCGAGGCTATGGAATCTTCAGAGGATTCCACCCGTTTAATGGCTTCCATTTTGAATTCTGAACTATATTGCTTTGCCATCTTTTATGACCCCTTTCAACTTCTATTATACTTGTGTTTCTAATGTCCATCAAAAGGGGTACGGGACAATCTTACTATGGGGCAAGCAAATAATAAGTCGTTACCAAAGCCATAGTCATAGACAGAATAACTAACCACTTTTGTGGTTAGTTATTTTTACATATAGGTTTTTCTTAACGAGTTAATAAGATAGTTAAAGAATTTGTTTATTCATTTGTAACAATTAATTAAAATCTCCATATTATGTACTATACTAAAGCGAAGGAGGATTACACATGGGATACTCACTTGGTGGATGCGGAGGCGGAGGATATTATGATCCTGCTTTTATTATCTTTCTAATTCTTATTCTACTACTGCTTGGTACACCATACCCTTGTACTAGAAATGAATAATACAATTGGCCGCCATAGCCAATATACGTAGCTTGTATCAATAATAGCTAACCATTTGTTGTGGTTAGCTATTATTGTTCACAGTTTCAGCCTGACCGTTGGTATGGCAGAAGTCACTGCAGTGGGACTCTACATAAAATTTTGGTTTCCCGATCTGCCACAGTGGATACCAGGCATAGTGGCAATTATTATCATTGGAGCAGCCAACCTTGTGTCAATAAAATTCTATGGCGAATTCAAGTTTTGGTTTGGTTCTTCCCCGATGGATGCTGTAGGCAGACACCATTCTACCTGCAAACTAAAAACGAGAGGGATAACCCCTCTCGTTTTTAGTTTGCTTAAGGTTACTTCCTGGCTATCCATTACTAGAGGCTCGATTAAATACTACTTCTTCAGGAATTGCTCCGTTTAAAACAACAATGTCCCCTGAATCCCATTTTATACGTGCTTTATGTTGGTTTCATCGTGTTGGTCTTATAGACCCTACGGTTCGAACATTTGTAAGTGATATAAGTGCACCATTGACACCTGAGATGCGGATTGCTTTAAGTGAACTCCTTTAAATGCGTTGGGAGGAAGCCTAATTAGAAGTTACACCTGAAGATTGGTTAGAATATCAGCGTCTATGTTCTGTGGATTCGCCTGATTTTATCCTTAATGTTCCTGATTATTACGCTTTTTTTACATACTCTTTATTTTATGGCAAAGTATAAGTCCATTGTCGAGACATTTCACTTCTTTTTATTGCCAAATCTTCAATCTTTTAAAAGCTTCATAATACTTGAAGGGGACTTTTTAAAAAGAACTATATAGATTTTACTGATGGATGCGTCTGTATCTAGAAACTGTTTCACTTCCTTAACAGCAATATTGACAGCCCTTTCCAAAGGGAATCTATATATCCCTGCACTAATTAAGGGAAAAGCTATCGTTTTTATTTCATTCTTTACTGCAAGGTTTAAAGAATTTCGATAACAATTAGTTAAAAGACTTTCCTCATTATTTTGTCCACCACGCCAGATTGGACCCGGTGTATGGATAACCCATCTTGCAGGTAGATTATATCCAGCAGTTATTTTTGCTTCACCTGTAGGACAACCATTTAGTTTGCGGCACTCTTCAAGCAGAGCTGGCCCAGCTGCAAGGTGGATTGCACCATCTACCCCTCCACCACCAAGTAAGGAGGTATTCGCTGCATTGACTATGGCATCAACTTTTAGTTTTGTAATATCACCTTCAATTAAGCTAATCCTATCCGTTACCTTTGTCTCTTCGTAAGTATTTATCACTTAGGTATCCCCCCTAAAAATGTTTAAGTTAATTGCAAGTATGTGTAAACCTATGTCATAAACGAATTTCCCTTTGTCCCCCAGGCTGTTCTATTATTTCATGGGTGAATTTAATTTTTTTAGATAAATCTCACAATATCTCCATCCTATGTGGAACATTGTTATTTAAAATGTTAAACTTATTTTATAGTTTTAGGAAAACCCATTCAAGCATCTTTAACGGGACTTCCCTATCACCCTTGTCCCTAAAAATGTAGAAACTGTTTAAAGAAGTTGGGTAAATAAATTGTTACAAAAACATTATCTTGTAAGTGAATGGAGCAGTAATGAACAACAAAAAGTATCACATGATATTAATAGTAATCTATTTTATTTTTTTTATTTGGTCAGTTATACAGCCTTATGATTTTTTTACATGGTTTTTAGAAGTCTCTCCTGCCGTTATTGGGTTAGGGATTCTTCTTATTACCTATCAGAAGTTTAAATTCACCAATTTCACCTATAATTTAATTTTGTTACATTCAATTATTTTAATGATTGGGGGCCATTACACTTATGCAGAAGTACCTCTATTTAACTGGTTGAAAGATGTCTTTGATCTAAACCGTAATTATTATGATCGGCTTGGTCATTATGCCCAGGGGTTTATTCCTGCAATAATAGCAAGAGAGATATTGTTTAGAAAATCCATAATAAAAAATGGACACTGGATGTTTTTTATTATTACTTGCATCTGTTTAGCAATCAGTGCCTCCTATGAATTACTTGAGTTTGGGGTTGCAATGTTAACGGTTGAAAGTGCCGAAGCCTTCCTCGGGACACAAGGAGATGTTTGGGATTACACAGTGGGATATGCTATTTGCATTGGTAGGCGCCATTTCCTCACTCCTATTATTAAGTGGCTATCATAATAAGGCACTCAATAATATAAAGTATGATTAAACCACCCAGTATGGAGAGAACTCCTCCAAACTGGGTGGTTTAATCATTTAATATTTAATTCTGCTATAGCGAGAGTAATAAAGCGGTACAATTGTACTTACCCGAAAAGGCCCTCTCAGATCTTACAGGGTGCCTAGTTTTGTAAGCAAGGTTTTTTATACTTTAAACTGTTTTACTACTAATTCAAGTTGCTGAGCAATTTCAGATAATGACTGGGCAGTCGTATTCATTTGTTGAATAGAAGCAGAAACTTGTTCATTACTGGCTGCAAGAGATTCTACGCCCTCCAATGTTAGTTTAAACCTATCGTTTACTGTTTGTACCATTTCGATATTTTTATTTGTTTCTGTTTTAATATTATCAAGCACTTCCCCGGCTTCTCTGGTTAACAGTAGGCTCTGTTCGCATTCTAGACTAGTTATGGCAAGATTCTTGCTCGTACTTTCAATGCCTTCCTTAATATTATATACCATTCGGGCTATTTCCTTAGCGGATGTCCCACTATGATCTGCCAACTTTCGTACTTCTTCTGCCACAACAGAAAAACCTTTACCCTGTTCGCCGGCCCTAGCTGCTTCGATGGCAGCATTTAGCGCTAACAGATTTGTTTGGTCGGCAATCCCTGTAATCACTTCTATAATTTTTCCTACCTGTTCTGATAGGTTCGTAAGTTTGTTTACATCTTCGTTTATTACCGAGGCTAATTCAGAAATCTGTCTGTCCTTCTCAATTACTTTATTTACTATTTGTACACCCTCCAAAGCTACATTTTTAGTAACTTGGGCTTCATTAACAGACTGTAATGTAATGTTATATCCATTTTCTGTTGCTGCTGCAATTTCCGAACTGGTGCCAGCTAATTGCTGAATTGTGGAACTAATTTCTTCGTTAGCGTCCGCTATATGGTTACTGTAGTTAGCTAGTGTTCGTGTTGTGTCTTGAATATCATCTGTTAAACGAGCTAGTTTACTGGTCATTTCATTGATATTATCTGCTAACATCCCTATCTCATCATCCGACTTATAATGAACAACTGTATTAAGGTCACCAGTGGCTATTTGCTTCATACTGTTAGCCATCAGCAGGATAGGATTGATTAGTTTCTTTTTTTGCATAACATAGAGCAAAGCAATCCCCACAATAATAAATACCGACACACCGGTGGTATAGTACACAAATTTATTATTTACGGCTAGGCTGGCCTTTGAACTGCTGGTGTTCAGCAGCATTACAGTAGGCTGCCCGCTGATATCTTTCATTGCAGAAAAGGAATCATAATATTTTTCATTATTGTGGGCATAGGATTGAACTTAGATACGGAAAGTAAAGTTTAAAAACCCAATAACATCAAGGTCTAATAACCATTTTTTGTTGTAAAAAATTTGACAGAAAAAGAGGGTACACCGCCCCTTCTACGGAATTGTTTAGCGTCCAAACAAAACATTCCAAAAGGATGGTGACCCTCTGAAATGATGGTATCACAATTTATTACCACAAATCAACTTGAAACTTTGACCCGTCAACAACGACGTGATTTGGAACGTAAATATCAGAAGAAATTACATTCTCTTCAACGCCTGACTAGCAAAAGTGATCTTCCGATTAGCTTTGACAATACTTCTGTAACTGCTTATGGAAATTTTGGCATACTAGAGGCGTTTAAGCAAGCCATTGATTTCAAGGGTATGCTTAAAGGGGTTTCCCTTAAGCGACATCATAACTGTAAATACTCTGATACAGGGTTGTTAGATACAATCATTGATGCCCTTTCCTTGGGATTATTACGGTTTTCTCATATGAATGCTCTGCAAACTGACCCTGGATACCAGAAAATTAAAGAAGTAACACAAGTGCCTGACGAAAGCACTTTGCGGAACTTTCTATCTCTTATCTGTGAGCAGGAGGCATTAAACCAATTGCCTCTGGTGAATCAGGAAATGCTGTCCTTAAAGGCCAAATCCGATCAGCCCCGTGAAGTCTGGCTAGATATTGATGACAGTGTCCTCACTGTTTTTGGGAAACAGGAAGGATCAAAAGTCGGTTACAATCCTCGGTACCACGGGAGGCCTTCCTACAAGGTAAAGGTAGCATTTATCTCTGGAACTTGCGAACTAGTCAATGCCGGGTTATATAGTGGGAACGTCGCCAGCAATGGCCAATTTATGGAATTCCTTAAAGAGACATTAGAGATCTTAGCTGCCCAGAATATCCTCGTAAAAGGTATCCGCATAGATAAAGGTTTCTTTGATGAGGATAACTTTGCCTACCTGGAAGAACAGGGCATCGAGTATATTTGTAAGGCTAAACTCACCAGTAATATGAGAAAGGTCATTAAATACCTTGATGACCAGAACCAGTGGCAGTCTTTGAGCAACCATTATGCTGCAGCAGAAATCACCATTCCATTACCTAAATGGTCCAAAGCCCGCAGGTTTGTATTTATCCGTGAAACTCAAGAACCTAAGGCATGCGGCGATCAACTTAACTTTGACCTGAAGACATTCGACTACCAGGTGATAATTACTTCTAGTGACGAGCACAACCCAGAGGAGGTATGGCACGAATACAATAAGCGTTGCAATATCGAAAACAAAATTGATGAACTCAAGGTTGGCTTAGGCTTTGAAAAAATGAGCCAAGCAGAGATGGATCGAAACAAAGCCTTTATGTGGCTCAAAGTATTATCGTATAACCTTCTCAACTGGTTTCGCTTGGCCTTATTGGATGGCAAAGACAGCCGTGCTGAAGTGCCCACTATCCGCCGTAAAATACTGAATGTACCTGGGAACATTGTAGGCAACAACCGTTACCGCCATATAAAGTTAGCCCCTAATCCCTGGCTGCAAAAGGCATTGAAGAATGCTAAGGAAAAATTACAAGAATTCCTTTGCATACAGGCATGGGTTGCCGTAAGTTCAGGTTAAACAAACTCGAGACTAATCGAATTAATCAAATATGATATCACTGATCCAAAAAAGATGGGTCTTATTAACTGCACCCTAAAATCTAGCTTTTTATTGGAGTATACAGCAGTGATAACGCTTTCCGAGTGATTAGGCATTCAGGCAACATAGCAGCTCAAGCGGTATAACCAAAAATTGGTTATTTTGGAGCTTTAACTTGGCTCGGAAAGTTACTTTCCGATTTGAAGTTGAATTGTTATTTTATCGGATGATTTTATTCTCTCACGAATAGCTTTTAATTAGTTTATTTCTGATTTTTGTTCTAAAGTACTTACTATAGCTCCATTTGTAAAAATTGTTATATCCGAGTCCGATGTTTTTTTAACCTCACTTAGTAATTCTTTTGTTATATAACGACCATATATTAACAGACCGGGCGGTTCTCCCCCGCCTTCGTTATTCTTAACATTAGCCACGGTAATAATAGCCGGACCTTTATCCGTAAGAAAAATGCCGTTTATAAAATCTAAGGTTTTAATCTTGTTGGTTATGTCAACTGGTATTTCTGTGATTAAATCAAAAGGGGCATCTTTATTTGCAATGACGCTACCCTCTTTATCTGAAACAATAATAAAGTCACAGTCTTCATCTAAAAGGTTATTTTCTAACCAATTAATATCATGTTTTTTAAGGCTTCGTAACAAGCTGTCCACCGTGCATTGGCTACAAGTGTTTTCTCTAAATTCACTCCGAATTGTGCGATTAATTTCTGCACTACCTTGTTTTTGTTAGTTACTGTCTCCTGCTCCATATCCTTGATATTCTTATTTACTTGGGTGAAAATCATAAATAACCCAAGTAGTGTTGGAAGAATAATAAAGACGGCTAGAAATATAACTAGTTTCTTTCCTACACCCATGTTTTTCCCCCTACTTTTATAATTTATTATTAGACGTAGGAAAAAAATGGTTTGTGTCAGTAAGAATTAATATTCCAATATTTAATTTAATCTAAATATTCTTCCTTATTGCCAGCAATACTAGTCTATCATTTAAGCTGCCAAGACCCAATGACCATGGACTATCCACATTCTTACAAAAGAGCACCTAGAGTTTTTTCTGCTCTCCTAGGAGAATTACGGTCACCCTGGTATTCTGCCCCGGGATGCTTTCAATATGCAAGTCACCCTGATGAAGATTAATAATCTCCTTAACAATTGCCAATCCCAGACCACTTCCGGGGCGGTTGGCATTGGCCTTGTAAAATTTTTCCGTTACACGGGGAAGGTCTTCCGACCGGATCCCTTCTCCGCTATTGACAAAGTCTATTTTAATTGTTCCCTCTGAATATTCTGTGCTAATCTGTACCTTACCACAAAATGGAGTAAACTTAACGGCATTATCCAATAAGTTAATAAAGACTTGTTTCAAACGGTTTCTGTCTCCAGTTATCTCTGGCACACTGTCATTAAATTGGTACGGCATCTCAATTTTTTTCTGACGAACCCGTATGGCGTATTGCTGAATCACTTCGGTTAAAAGGGAGTTAATATTTATCTTTTCCAGGTTTAATTTAATACGACCAGACTGAAACCTTGAAAAATCCAAAAGCTCTTCTACCAAGCCGATCATCCGGTCTGTTTCCTTACAGATGATGTTCAGTCCTTCCTTCACTTCCTCCCTGTCCTGCAGTTCCTCACCGAAAAGGGTTTCGCCCCAGCCCTTGATGGAGGTAAGGGGTGTTCTTAACTCATGGGATATGGACGATATAAAATCATTTTTCATTTTATCGCTCTTAAGAATTTCTTCAGACATATAATTGAGAGTATCGGCCAGTTTTCCTACTTCGTCATCCTCCCTTTTTGTCGCTTTCACCGAAAAGTCTCCCTTGGCCATTTGCCCGGCAACCCGGGTCACTTCTTGCAGAGGAATGACAATGCTTCTGGCTAGGACTAAGCTTACTCCCACAGCCAGGAGCACAACTAATAAACCCACGGTCACAGAAACAAGGGTTATCTTCAACACCACGTTATGTAAAGCTTCCAGGGAAACAACATACCGCAGAACCCCCACAGATCGGTTCCCATCTTTTAATGGGTTGGAAACAGCAAGAATTCTTTCCCCGGTGATGTCGTTTTTCCCCCTCCAGACCCCGGTTTTCCCTGCCAGGGCTTCCTTAAAGTCCGGTGAATCCACCCTTTGAGCCCGTGGAAAACCATTAGAATCTACCAGCACGTTCCCCTGCCAGTCTATGATCTCAATTCTAGCTGGTTCATCCTTGGGTAAAGTTTCCAATATTTTTTGGGCATTTGTTTTTAAATAAAAATTATAATCTCGTAGGTATTTATTATAAAAGTTCGCAGAAACAGTGGCACGGCTCACCAGTGCCTGCTCGGCACTGCCAAAGTAATATTGTCTTATGGTACCTATAAACAAACCTTCAAGCACAAGCACAGTTAGAAAGATAACGATAACATAGTGCCAGACCATCCTTCTTTTAATGCCCTTCATTCTCAACTCCTCCCCGCCAGCGATAACCATACCCCCATACTTTTTCTAACGTAGCGGGATTTGATGGGTCATTCTCAATTTTTTGCCTGATTCTGCGGATGTTCACATCCACAATTTTTAAATCGCCAATATAATGACGTCCCCAAATCTGGTTTAAAATATCATCCCGGCTAATGGCTTTATCTACATTGTGTAAAAACAACTTGATAATTTCAAATTCCTTAGGCGTAAGATCAATTTCTTTCTCCCCTTTGTAAAACTTCTTCTTGTCCAGGCAGATACAATAAATACCGGAGCATAGCCTGTTCTCAGCTTCCCCTCCTAGCTGAGTGTTAAAGGGCTGCAACCGTCTTATTAGTGCATTGATCCTGGCAATCAATTCCTTTGGACTAAAGGGCTTTACCACATAATCATCGGCGCCCAGTACCAGTCCAGATACTTTATCCGCTTCCTGCCCCTTGGCAGTAAGCATAATGATGCCTAAGCCGGGATAGCGTTCCTTTAATATCCGACAAACCTCAAAACCGTCAATACCTGGCAGCATTACATCTAAGAGAGCTACGGTAATGGGACCCGCTTGCTCTACTTTCTCCAAAGCTTCTTCTCCGCTGCAGGCCTCCACCGCCTGAAATCCGTTTCTTTTTAAGTTAACCCTAATAAAACTACGGATTGACTCCTCATCTTCCAGCACCAATATTTTTTGCATAGCACCATCC
Source organism: Desulforamulus reducens MI-1 (assembly GCF_000016165.1). Taxonomy (GTDB): domain Bacteria; phylum Bacillota; class Desulfotomaculia; order Desulfotomaculales; family Desulfotomaculaceae; genus Desulfotomaculum; species Desulfotomaculum reducens. The sequence continues at coordinate 2,862,023 of NC_009253.1, forward strand.
CCAATTGAATCTGTTATCAACATTCTCTAGTACGGAGACGATATAAATTCAAATTGTTCCTTCACTTGCTCCTGTTTTAATAGCAATTCTTGATACTCCTGCAAAGGCTTACCGGAAAGCTTGTTCTCCTTTTCTGGGAATACACCCACAAACACCATTTGACCCTTTTCACCAAGAACAATGTATGGGGCCTGGCTTTTCTTGAACTCTTTTTCCTGTTCTTGCCATTTATTTTGGGGTACGATATGCAGAGTTAGCAATTTAGCCAAAGGCATTTTGCCTTTACCAATATAGTCAAACTCCACCCCTTTTTCAGGATTGTCCTCGATTTCCTTAACTGTAAATTTGCCGATCCAGTTCTGAGGAATAATAAATCTGTAACCAAATATGTAATTTGAGTATTCCTCCAGCACTGGAAGCAACCCATCTTTACCATCCCACTTGTACCACCTGTTCACCCAGGGTATTTCTGCCATTGCCATTTGTTCTGTACCCGGTGGCTCATACATTATGCCGATCTCCATAACACCATCCTTGTCCACATCTTCGCTAGGAAGCGAATAGGGTTTAAAGGTACGGGATTGGCTGAAAACATTCCTTAGGGTATTGTTCTCTAAAAAAACTAACTGTGTAACTGCAGAATGGGCCCCCTCTCCGATATCTACAAAGATGCCTTTACGATCTTTACTGGCCTGCCCGATGACCACACCCGCGGGGTAGCCTCCTTCATACTCCAGTTTAGCAGTTTGCTTCAGTTCCCCTGACACCGCCTGATATAGATGCAACTCAGCCGAGGGTATTTCCTTGTTATTCCTAAAGAGTACTGCCAACTCGGCCTTACCGTCTTCGTCCAGATCCCCAGTGGAAAAGCTGTTATAAGTATATTGACCTATTCTTTTGGCTTTTTTATCTTGAAAAGAATAAATTTCCAGTTCCTTTTCGTACCCGTCAGCTCCGGACCAGCCCACAAGCAATTCCGGTTTTTTATCACCGGTTACGTCCTGCAGATCGCCATAATCAATGCTCTGCCCCAACCCTTTAATGTGATCTTGCAACTGCCATTTACCATCTTCTTTTTTCAATATTAAGGCTCCCATTTCATAGCCAGCCTGCAGATTTTTATAAAAAGCCAGTAACTCTTTGGAGCCATCGCCATCTAGATCCGCTTGCCTAAAGCTGCCTGTGCCGGAAGGCTTCAATGGAATTGTAAATTGAGACCCAGTGGGCAAGAATTGCTCTGCAGCCCGTTTCATCTCAGCCTGACTGACATCCATACTGGGTTGTTTAAGGAGTTCCATGGGGCTTTGCATAAAGTTACAGCCAGTCAAAAGCGAACTAATTAGAAGTGCTGTAATTCCTGATTTGATTTTTCGAATCATGTTTTTTCACCCTATTTCTATTTCTTAGTCTATGGGTTTAGTATATGATAACTTCTTTCTTAAAAAGTAACAAAATAGTTAAAGTTACTCCAAGAAAACTTTATCTAAAAACTACAAAAGACTTTAACCACAAAAGTTAACGCCTTTCTATGTTTAACTGCAATTTAAAAATAAAATTTGAAAGAAGTCTATTCCATAATCTTCAGCGAGTTTTTTTTAATAAAGGGTTAACAATAATGATAAGGGGGGTGTAATTTATGTTTCATAACTATCATCGGCCTCATGGTGCAGCCTTTATGATTATGACATTGGCCTCAATAGCCATGACACTTCCGTTTATGAGTTACATGAAACGAATGGCAAACTCCCTAGAAAAAATAGCAAACAAGAGATACTCCTAATTTTATTTACCGCCCCCGTGGCGGTATTTTTTACAAAAAAAATGGAAGCACTATAAGCAGGCGCACTCCCACAAAATTAAAATATTTTAAAATTGCAAACATTTAATTGTATAAATTAACTTTAAGGTTAACTAATAACTTTTAGTCCTTTATTAAAACCTTAACAATAAACAGTGCAATTTATATGCCAAAAATAAAAGTATGTTTTATAAGATTTATACATCATAATATAAAATTACTAAACAGCCCAATGATTTTGATACTCTCCCAATCATGCACCAGATTAGCCGCATTTCAGTGCTGGTAAGAGAGATTATGGAACACTTTCTAGTACCACTTTAGTACTCTTTTGCCATCCTAATGCACCAAATTGATACAAAAAACAGTTCAAAGAGACATTGATATCCATTAATTAAATAACCGACTCTATACTAATTAAAATATTAGAAAATACTGCAGATAATCTTCTTTAAAAAGAGAGTTCCTAACTTCTCCATAACTTCCGGTGGAATGCCTATTCCCTCAGCCTGCACCACAAATATTACCTCATCTTTGTCAGTGTAGGTTCTCATCGCTAAACAACCGCCCCGTTGCATAGCTTCCAAGCCGGTTCAGGCTATATTAAAAATAACCTTTCGAACTCCCTTTAATATTCAATATTGAAAGTTAAAATGATTTTATGTTTTTCATTTTCCTTTATTTATTTATCTTTAATTGACATATTTCTAATTCCGTTATAATAATTAATAGTAGATAAGATTTATTCCTATTTGAGAAGGTGATTATTTGTCAACAATACAATTATATATCCAACAGCTAAAGGAAAAGGGAGTAAAAGTAACCCCCCAGCGCCAAGCAATTCTCAAGGCTTTTCTAGATACCGAGAATAAGCATCCCAGCGCTGAGGAAATTCATCTTGAGGTTATCCAAAGCTTCCCAGGCGTTAGCCTGGATACTGTTTATCGGAATTTAAACATGCTGAAGCAGTTGGGGATTTTAAGGGAACTGAATCTGGGAGAACGGAGAGTTCGTTATGAGATGGGTAGCGATTCTCACCATCACCATCTTATTTGCACCCAATGTGGTGCGGCAGAGGAAATTCATTATTGCCCTTTGCAATTCTTGGAGTTAGACAAGAAAAATAAGTTTAAAATTCAAAGCCATCATTTTGAAATATTTGGATTATGTGAAAAGTGTTCAAATAAAGGAGGATGTTTTGATGAATAGAATTATTGTCAGTTTTCTGGTGTTTTTCCTACTAACAGGTATCACTACAGGTTGTGGAACAAAACAAATACAAGAGAAGGATGACCAGAAGGATTTACTAAGAGTTTATACCAGTATCTATCCCCTTTATGATTTTGCCAAACAAGTGGGCGGTAACCACGTGATTGTAAAAAATATTATACCACCTGGATCAGAACCCCACGAGTGGGAACCCAGCCCCCAGGATGTTGCCCAAATGACAGAAGCCGATGTCATCATTCTCAGTGGAACCGGTGTAGAACCCTGGGCCGATAAGATTATAACCAGTCTGGATAGGCAAAAGATTACCGTTATTAATGCAGGCCAAAATATTCAATTAATCCCTGGAAGTATGCACCACCACGATGATAAAAATGCTGGAAAAGATGGGAATAAAGATCCCCATGTTTGGTTGGACCCAATTAATGCCAAAATAATGGTAGATAATATTTTAGCCGGTCTAGTAAAAACGGATATGAGGAACAAAGCCTCTTATGAAGCCAATGCCCTGCAATTTAAGGCAGAGCTGGATAAACTCCATGAAGAGTATCAATCTGGTTTAGCTAATGTCAGCAAAAAAGAATTTGTTACTTCCCACTCTGCCTTTGGTTATCTGGCCAAGCGCTATGGGTTGATAGAAATTCCCGTTCGGGGGATTTCGGCTGAAAATGAACCCAGCCCCGCAGATATGGCTGCCATCGTGGAACTTGCCCGGAAAAAAAACATAAACTACATTTTTTTTGAAACGCTGGTAAATCCAAAAGTTTCTGAGACAATTGCACGTGAGTTAAAGGCTGAAGTTTTGGTCTTAAATCCTTTGGGAGGGCTCTCGGAACAAGAACTGGCAGCGGGGGAAAATTATCTTTCTGTAATGCGGCATAATCTCAAAAATTTAAAAATTGCTCTGGGAGTTGGACAAAATGAATAAGAAAATCATTACAATAGAAGGCCTGAGTTTTACCTATGGTTGCCACCCGGTACTAAATAACATTAACCTTAGTATCTCATCCGGTGATGTGGTAGCCATTATCGGTCCTAACGGGTCTGGTAAAACTACCCTATTAAAGCTGGTACTGGGTCAATTAAAACCCACTGCTGGTTCTATTAAACTATTTGGTACTGAGGCACACAAACTAAAGGAAAGATTTCGCATTGGTTATCTGGCCCAAAAGGCAACTGGTTTTAACGCCCAGTTTCCAGCCACTGTCAGGGAAGTGATTTGTTCCGGTCGGGTCCCCCGGCGGGGACTTTTCCGCTCACTGACAAAACAAGATCATGTTCTTGTTGAGCAGATTCTGGAGCAGGTGGGTTTGAAACAATTTGCTAATCAATCTATCGGTACCCTTTCTGGCGGGCAACAGCAAAGAGTTCTCTTGGCCCGGGCTTTGGTTTCACAACCGGACCTCCTAATTCTGGATGAACCAAACACTGGAGTTGATAGCCATGCTTTAGCATCCATGTATGAGTTACTAAAGGATCTAAACCGCTGTCAGGGTATTACCATGCTGATCGTCTCCCATGAATTGGAGGGCTTGTCCTCTCTGGTGAGTCACCAAATTTGCCTGGATAAACATATTTGTACCTGTTCTTGTCATAGTTTTAACGACCCTGAAAACCAACTACGCTTTTGCGATAGACGGATCAATAATCATGTAAAAGCAAAGGAGCCTTGTTATGGAAATCTTTCAATATGAGTTTATGCAGCGGGCCTTAATAGCTGGATTTTTAGTAGGTCTTATTTGTCCCGCTGTAGGTTTATTTATTACTGTGCGTAGAATGTCTATGATTTCCGACGCCCTAGCCCATGTTTGTTTATCCGGTGTGGCTGCAGGGATCATAACGGGTATTCACCCGGTATTAAGTGCTTCACTATTTGCCGCCGGAGGAGGACTATTGATAGAACGGCTGCGCAAGGCCTACCATACTTATTCTGAGATCTCCATTGCCATTATTCTTTCCGCCGGGGTGGCCTTGGGGGCCATTCTTTTGGATTTAGGCAAGGGATATAGTGCAAACTTTATTAGTTATCTGTTTGGCAGCATTGTGGCAATCAGTACCGATGACCTAAAAATCATATCTTTGATGGGTTTTTCCATTCTCCTTTTGATTCACCTGTTAAATAAGGAAATGTTTGCTATTTCCTTCGATGAAGACCATGCCCGTGTAAGTGGAATACCCGTGGACGCCATTAGCATCTGCTTTACCATAATCACCGCCTTGACCATTGCCATGTCCATCCGGGTGGTGGGGATCTTACTGGTTTCTTCATTGATGGTTTTACCTGTTGCCACTTCCATGCGCTTGGCCTCCAGTTTCCGCAGCGCCATGCTGCTAGCCATTTTGTTTGCAGAAAGTGCAATCTTGGTAGGCTTGTTTGCCTCCTTTTACATAAACCTAGCACCCGGTGGTTCCATCGTTATGACTTCGGTGATTTTATTGGTTGCTACCCTAGTCTACCAGCACTTGATCCATAAAATAGCAGTGCATAAAGCAGCTGTTTCTTAGAAAAACTAGGCTTGCGCCAAGTCTTTAGACGCCGGCGGAAGCCTTAGTTGCCCTTATGTATAGGAAAGTTTTATACTTTCTGGTTTGCCAAAAAAATTCTCTGCCATGGCAGAGAAAAATGTTCAGTGCGTAGATTATGTGAACTTAATATTATCCTATGGGTCAGTATTTATTCTTTATCAGATTAAATATTTAAAGACATTAACTAAGTTATCAACATTTTATATTACCTACTAACAGGTTATCCACAATGTTGTCCACATTTTTCACAGTTATAGTACCAGCGTATAAAAAGTAATAAGTATTTTTAAGCATTTATATTTTACTTTTTTCTAATAATGATTGATCGCTTTTTCCAAGATTTCTTTGTTATCAAATAATCGCATTAATTTATGTGCATCCTGTTCATAGTGAATAAGATCATCAATCTCCTTCAGCAGGTCTTCCATATCCTCCTTTGCTAAAAGGGGGATTAATAATTTTAATTCCTTTGGATCCATTTGAGGTGACAACATCCATCTCACATCCTTTAATTTATTTCTTGTCAAAATATGCAAAAGAAAATAAAAAAGTTACACCATGCGAATATTGTTATTCCTTTCACTTGTTTCTGGTAAAACACCGTAGTGAAAATAATATATGAGTAAATATGAAACTTAACAGAAACAATATTCTTAAGGAGGGATTAGCATGAGTAGTTTACAATTTGGTGCACAAGTTGCTTTAGATGTCTGTCTAGGCGTGAAAAAGGGGGAAACTGTTTTAGTGATTGCCGATCAGGGCACAAAAACCGTAGGTTCCACCCTTTGGGAGCAGGCCATAGAGCTGGGTACAGAAGCCCTTTATTTAGAAATGCTTCCCCGTTCAGTGAATGGCGAAGAACCTCCTGAAGCAATTGCTGAAGCCATGAAGAAGGCACACGTAGTGATCGCTGCCACTTCCAAGTCTCTGTCTCATACAAAGGCCCGTCGCGAAGCCAATCAAAGCGGTGCCAGAATTGCTTCAATGCCTGGTGTTACAGGAGAAATGCTGGCTCGAACAATGGCTGCGGACTATCAAAGGATTAAAACCCTAAGTCATAAGATCGCTACGATTTTAAACGCCGGCAATGAAGCCCATATAACCACACCCGCAGGTACCAACCTTACCATGTCTTTAAAGGGCCGTGCTGCCCACCCTGATACCGGTATGCTACAGGAACGGGGATCCTTCAGCAACCTGCCCGCAGGAGAAGCCTATATCGCTCCCATGGAGGGAACCAGCAACGGGGTACTGGTTATTGATGGAGCCATGTCCGGCATCGGTATGTTGAAGGGAGAAGTTATCCATATTACAGTGAAAGACGGCTATGCCATTGGTATCCAGGGAGGTCAGGGCGCCAAGGTTCTGGAGGAGATGTTAAAACCCCTTGGTAGGGATGCTTATAATATCGCAGAATTGGGTGTAGGTACAAATGATAAAGCCATTATTACAGGCAATGTACTGGAAGATGAAAAGGTTTTGGGTACAGTTCACGTGGCCCTGGGCAACAGTGTTAGTTTCGGTGGGAAGGTGGAGGTACCGATCCATTTAGACGGCATATTACTTAAACCTACCCTTATAGTGGACGGGCAAGAAATTCTGAAGGAAGGAACCCTGATGGTTTCTTAGAGAAAGGTGGTGTAAGACTTGGCTAAAAAAGCAAGAGATATCATTAACCAGGACGTCGTAGAACAAAAAAGTGATAGTTTGGAGGGAGCCTACGGAGGGATCTCCGGCAAAAAATATGTACCCTTTGTCTCCACACAAAAGGCATTGGTTGAGTTTACTGTCAGGTCCCTGGTTATTGGTGCTGTACTTTCGGTGCTTTTTGGCGTAGCCAATACATATCTTGGCTTAAAAGTTGGTCTAACAGTCAGTGCTTCTATCCCCGCTGCGGTACTGGCCACCGGACTCTATAAGTTATTTTTCCGTAGCGGTAACATTTTAGAGAGAAACATCGTGCAAACTGTGGCTTCCTCCGGTGAAAGTATTGCCGGGGGTATTATGTTCACCTTGCCAGCTCTGTTTCTCTGGGGTATGGATATGAAAGTAATGACCGTGGTCATTGCCTCGGTACTGGGTGGTCTTATTGGTGTCTTGTTTTTTATTCCCTTACGAAGATATCTAACCGTTGAAGAGCATGGAAAGCTCATCTACCCAGAAGGTATGGCCTGTGCAGAGGTGCTGGTATCCGGTGAAAAGGGCGGTGCCGGAGCAGGTTTAGTGTTTGCAGGAATTGCCGTTGGTGGCGTATATAAGTTTTTCTCCAGCGGTTTGATGGCTTGGCGCGAAAGCCCTGAGTGGAAACTCCCCTTCCTCTCCAACGGGCTTATAGGCATTAATGCTCTGCCCTCACTGCTGGGGGTGGGCTTTATCGTGGGTTTTGATGTGGGGAAGTTTATGTTGGCAGGTGGACTGTTCGCCTGGTTGGTTATTATCCCTCTCATCAGTTACTTCGGACAAGCAGTGCCCACTGCCATTTTCCCCAGTGACGTTCCCATTGCCCAGATGGATGCCTGGGCCATATGGAGTAAATATGTACGCTATATAGGTGCCGGAGCTGTGGCTGCCGGTGGTTTTATCTCCTTAGCAACCTCTGCTCCTACAATTTTTAAATCCTTTCGGGCTGCCATGTCCGGCTTGGCGTCCAGCCAGGGAGGCGAAAGCGAAAAACGTACAGAAAAGGATCTTTCTCTGGCCATCGTGTTAGGAGGCACCCTGCTGGTGGCCGCCATCATTACCTTTACACCCATTGTTCCCGGTGGGGTTGTGGGTGCCCTTTCCGTTTTGTTCTTCGGTTTCTTTTTTGCCGCGGTTTCCAGCCGAATTGTTGGCATCGTCGGTGTATCCAATAATCCTGTGTCCGGCATGACCATTGCAACGTTATTGGTACTCAGTGCCATTGTAAAAGGTTTGGGATTTTCCGGAGAAACTGGTATGGTGGTGGCTATTGTACTGGGTTCCATTGTTTGTGTGGCCATTGCGGTGGCCGGTGCCACAGCCCAGAACGCTAAGACCACCTTTATTTTAGGGGGCACGCCTAAATATGCACAGGTTGCCCAATATGTAGGTGTCATTGCCAGTGCTTATTTTGTTGGTGCCATTATTGTTATGCTGCACGGGGCCTATACAATGGGCTCTGCAGATCTGCCAGCGCCCCAAGCTACATTAATGTCAATGGTAACCAAAGGTGTTATTACCGGTACTCTGCCCTGGGAGTTTGTGATTATGGGACTGGTATTTGGGGTGGCCATATATTTGATGGGTCTGCCCATCCTTCCAGTGGCCCTTGGTCTTTACCTGCCGGTGCATTTAAGTATGGGTATTCTCTTTGGGGGGGTTGTACGAATCCTAGTAGAAAAGGGCATTGCTGCCCAGGATGAATTGAAAGATAAAGTTGAGCGAGGTGTACTAATCTCTTCCGGACTGATTGCCGGAGATGCCTTGATCGGTATTTTGATTGCCTTCTTTGCCTATATTGAATACAATATAGCTTTCCTTAAGGGAACTGTTCTGGCAGCCAACAACTGGTTTGCTTTGGCCATGTTCCTCGTAGTGGCCTGGTTTACCTACTGGTATACAAATCGCAAGGATGTACAGAAAGATTTAAATATCTAAAGAAAACTTGGCTTACGCTATACCCTATAGGGCACGAGAGCCTTTAGGCGACGGCGTAAGCTGTTGCTCTTATGCATGTCGGAAAATTTTATACTTCCGATATGCTAAACTAAAAGTGTCGGAGCTTGCCGTACTCTATGTCTATTTAGACCATTGTCATAATATTATATGGATTTGTCAGCATCCAACAACTTATATTTTATCTAGCTTTTAGTTTACCCTGTTCCAATTTTAACAGTTGATTTTCTGGCACCACCTGAGAGATAACCAAATCCAATTTTTCCCCTAAGTTTATTAAATAGGAACTTGTTGGTTCTTTATTCTGATCCAAAAGCACTCGTACCGTAGGATTAGCGGGATACCCCTTTTCCACTTCGACCACCACCCCCAGACAGCCATTGCTTAATTCCACAAAGGTTCCCAGTGGGTAGGGCGCTATGTTTCGTAAAAAGGGATCAATAATATTGAAATCAAAAAAATAGTTCCCGGCCGCCGCAATCATTTCGCAGGCTTCCTGGGGCGGAAAAGCTTTACGATAGACCCTGTCCGCGGTTAGTGCATCATACATATCTACCATACCGGTTATCTGAGAAAGCTGATGAATTTCTCCTTGCTTAAGGCCCTTTGGATAGCCAGATCCATCATATTTTTCATGGTGTTCGTAAGCTATTAGGGCACTTAGGTGACTGATACCTTCATATTTTCTTAAACTATTGTAGCTATAGGTTGAATGATTTTTAATTACGGTAAATTCTTCCGCCGTAAGTTTGCCAGGCTTGTTCAGTATGGCCCGGGGAATCTGCACCTTTCCTATGTCATGTAACAGAGCTCCCATACCTAAATGATAAAGGGAGGGTTTACTTAGTTCCATTGACAGACCAGCTAAAATAGCAAGGATACAAACATTTACAGAATGGGCATAGGTATAATCATCATAGGACCTAATATCAGTGATATTGACCACCGCAGCCCGATTGCAAATTAACTCTGTAATAATATCCTGCACCGCTCTTTCCATCCTAGCTGCATCTTGATAGGTGAATTTTCCCGAACCGACTTCCTTACTAAAAATGTTTTTAACCTCTTTAATGGTTTGCATTCGTAGTTCATCTGGAATAACATCTTTAATGAGAATGTCCTCTGTGAATTTATCTTCAATATATAGGGATGGAATACCTAATTTTTTTAATTGTTGGATGTAGCCTGATGTTAGTTTAACACCAGCATTTAATAAAACATGGCCTGATGCACTGTAAACCCTTTTAGCAGTTTGCATACCTGGCCTTATGTAATCCAACGGTATCTTTCTCATAAACTCTCCTAACCAATATTAATAAGTATTCTTTTTATTTTAACATAAAAGATGGCCGATAGGTCGGCCATCTCCACCGTAATCCTTATTTAGATTTAAACATAAGTAACCCCAACGGTATTATCCGGAGGTGGTTTTACAGTCTTACGATCCGTAGAATATTTTGGAACTTGTTTATGTTTTCCCGCATCTCTAGATTTAAGCTTTCTGCTCATATTGACCTCTCCTTTCTACTGCAAATCAATATTAGTTTTCTCCTCTGGATGATATTCATGCAAATTTGGGAACTAGCAAATCTTTCAGAATATCTCTTTTTATAGTTAATTTTTTATTGACAAATAAAAAAACATAGCATAAAATCATTATTAGTCAATTAAATAATTTGATTTCTTCTTATCCAGAGAGGCTGAGGGACTGGCCCTGAGACGCCCGGCAACCTTCTTAGGCATTTATCTAAGAAAGGTGCTAATTCCTGCAGAAGAATAATCTTCTGAAAGATAAGGAGGGGACGTAAGTATATTATGGCCTCTTCTGGTCTTGCCAGAAGAGGCTTAATTTTTTGGCATATCAGAAATTATCTCCCTTTGATATGCATCATTTGAACTAAGTTTTAGGAAGGTTGATATATGTGATAGAAATTAAAGACCTAACCAAAGTTTACGGTTCCGGTGTCGGAGAGGTCAAAGCACTGGATCATGTAAGCCTGCGGGTTCGTAAGGGTGAAATCTACGGGATTATTGGCTTTAGCGGTGCCGGTAAAAGCACTCTAATCCGCTGTGTAAATAGGCTGGAAAAGCCTACTTCGGGCAGCATCAAAGTAAATGGGCAGGAAATAACCTCCTTAGATGAAGCAGAGCTAAGGGCCAGTCGTCAAAAAATTGGTATGATTTTCCAACATTTTAACCTATTGTCTTCACGGACAGTGTTTGATAACGTTGCTTTTCCCTTGGAAATTTGTGGACTTAACAAGAAAGAAATTAATGAAAAGGTTATCCGTCTGCTGAAACTGGTTGGTCTGGCCGACAAAGCCAATGCCTATCCATCTCAACTATCCGGTGGACAAAAACAACGGGTAGGTATCGCCCGGGCCTTAGCCAATGACCCCATTGTTTTACTCTGTGATGAAGCCACCTCTGCCTTAGACCCGGCCACCACCAGTTCCATTTTAGACTTATTAAAGGATATAAATCGAAAATTAGATTTAACCATTCTTATGATTACTCACGAAATGAAAGTTATCTCGGAAATCTGTGATTCTGTGGCCGTTATAGAAAAGGGGAAAATCATTGAAGAGGGTCTGGTTATTGATGTATTTACCCAACCTCAACACCCCACCACCCGCCGCTTTGTGCAAACCATTATTAATACTGATATACCAGACAGTATTAAAGAACGACTGCTGGCAAAGGGCGACGGGCAGATTATTCGGGTTTCTTTTATTGGAGACACCACAGATAAACCGATAATTTCTACCCTGGTAAAACAATATGATATTGATGTTAATATTCTTTACGGAAACATTGACCAGATTCAGGATACCTCCTTTGGCATGTTAATTATTGAATGTATGGGAGCCAAAGCCAACTGTCAAAGGGCTGTTGAATATTTACAGAAACAAGGCTTAAGAATCGAGGTGTTAAAAAATGTCTAATGAAATTTTTTCCCATTTATCCAGCCTTTCACCGGAAATCATCAAAGCCACCTGGGACACCTTCTACATGACAATGGTATCAGTGATTCTTTCCTCGGTATTAGGCATTCCCCTTGGAGTTATTTTAGTGATTACCGACAAAGGCCATATTAAAGAAAATTTGGCATTGAACCGGGTCCTGGGATCCATCATTAATATTTTTCGATCTTTCCCCTTCATTATCTTGTTACTGGCTCTGGTTCCCTTTACCCGTTTGGTTGTTGGAACTACCATTGGAACCACCGCAGCCATTGTACCCCTAACCGTTGCCTCGGCCCCCTTTGTGGCTAGAATGATAGAAACTTCTTTAAAAGAAGTGAGCTGGGGTGTGGTGGAGGCTTCTTTGGCAATGGGAGCCAGTACCTGGCAGATTATTCGTAAAGTGTTATTACCCGAAGCCCTACCCGGTATTATTTTAGGTACGACCATTACTGCCATAGCTGTGATTGGTTATTCTGCAATGGCAGGTGTCGTGGGAGGAGGTGGCCTCGGGGACCTGGCGATTCGTTACGGTTATATGCGTTTTGATGCGGTGGTAATGGTAACCACCGTAGTTATCTTGATTATTATGGTGCAAATTATTCAATCCCTGGGAAACATATTTGCCGATAAATTTAATAAAAACTAGGAGGAGTTAAAATGAAAAAGAAGTTTGCATTTTTGGTTGCCTGCTTACTGACCTTGAGCTTGGTTCTGGCCGGTTGTGGTGGCGAAACAAAGGAAAAAACCGAAGCCCCCGGCAAAGACGCTAAAATATTAAAGGTGGGTGCTACCCCAGTTCCCCATGCAGAAATTTTAAAAGTTGTTAAGCCCATTCTAGAAAAGGACGGTATTCAATTAGAGATTGTTGAGTTTAATGATTATGTACAGCCCAATCTGGCTCTCAATGACAAGCAACTGGATGCCAACTACTTCCAACACCTTCCCTACCTCGAAGATTTTAATAAACAGAAGGGCCTGGAACTTTCCTATACAGCTAAAATTCACTTTGAGCCAATGGGTCTTTTCTCCAGAAATGTTAAAGCTGTTAGTGATTTCAAAGAAGGCGACAAAATCGGTATTCCCAATGACCCAACCAACGGCGGCAGGGCACTGGCTGTTTTAGAAAAGGCCGGTCTACTGAAGCTTAAAGAAGGTGTTGGCATCAATGCCACCGTACGGGATATTGTAGAGAAAAAAGTTGAAGTAATTGAACTGGAAGCTGCTCAATTGCCCCGTTCCGTAGATGATCTGGCCGGCGCTGTGATTAACGGTAACTTTGCTGTACAGGCTAAATTTGTTCCCACCGATGCTCTGGTGGCTGAAGATGCTAAGTCCGAGGCTGCGGACACCTTCGGTAATATTTTAGCCATCCGCAAGGGTGATGAAAATCGTGAAGAGATTAAAAAACTTACTGAAGCCCTGAAGAGTGCTGAAGTTAAGAAATTCATTGAAGATACCTACAAAGGTGCTGTTGTTGCTACCTTCTAATACAATAAAGGTGTAAAGGCTCCCGAGTTTCGGGGGCCTTTACTTTGTACAAATATTTAGCTATTCACGTTATCACCGCTTATGAATGCGACATTTCTCTACAAAGTTTATTGATGGTACTGCTCTCAATGCGGGAGATAAAGGAGCGGGATATATCTAGCCTCTTACCCACCTCCCGTTGGGTCAACTCTCTTTCACCCTCCAGACCATATCGTAATTTAATGACGATTTTCTCTCTGGGATTAAGTGTTTGAAGGGCCTTTTCCAACCTCTCCACATCCAAGCTTTTCTCCACCAGTTCATCCACCGGGATTTCGTTATTGGCCAGGGTATCCTGCAACTCCAAAGGACTGCCGTCTTTATCAAAATCCAGAGGTTCAGAAATAGAGATGGTATTTCGCTCACTTTTCTGCTTGCGCAACATCATTAGCATTTCATTTTGAATGCAAACACCAGCATAGGTGGAAAACTTTCTCGCCTTCTTTATATCAAAGGTATCTACACCTTTAATTAAACCAATGACCCCCACTTGAAACAAATCTTGCTTATCGACACCGCTATCTTTCAACTTATTGGCAATCTTAGCAACCAATCGCAAATTCCTTTCGATCAGAATCGTTTTAGCTAACTTATCTCCGGTTGCCATTTTTAATAATAACTCCCTTTCTTCTTCCGGGGATAAAGGATCCGGTAAACTGCCGGAAGAAATATAAGAAACCAGAATTGCTATACCATTGAGAATAGTAAGGGCAAGTAACGTAACAATGCCAGTGATCAATGATCATCCCTCCGTAACAAAAATAGTTATCTACTCTATGCTACGAAGCAGCCTTAGGAAAAGTGCATGTTCAACACAAAAAAATTTGATAGAAAGTTCTGGTGAAGGATTTAATTTATTTTTATGGAACAAAATAAGAGAGAAATTGAATAGAGGTGGAATTTATGAAGAGAATACAGTTAACCGTTTTCTCAGATTATGCTTGACCTTTTTGTTACATCGGCAAAGGTATTGTCGAAAAATTGTCCAGAGAATATCCCTTGGATATTACTTGGGTAGGTTATGAACTTCGTCCGGAAAGAGCAGCGGAGGGAGAAAAATTAAGTAATATACTGCCCGGCGCAGATTTAAAGCAGGTCTTTGCTCATTATAACCAAGCTGCTTTAGAGTATGGTATCTCAATAAATCAGGTTGATTTTTTACCCAACACGCATATGGCTTTAATGGCCACAGAATTTGCTAAGGATCTTGATATGTTTGAAGAGTTTCATAGCCTTGTTTTTAAGTCTTTTTTTACCGAAGGGAGGGATATTGGCAACTCCAAGGTAGTGGTTGATTTACTGGTCTCTCTGAATGTTCCCCGGGAAAAGGCTGCTGCCATCTTAAATGATCCAGTTTACTCTGACAGGGTAAAGAAAAATAGAAATGACGCTGTAAATTTTGTGGCTGGTTTACCCACTTTTATCATTGAAAACAAGAAAAAAATTGTCGGAGCGCAACCTTTGAATGTTTTTAGGAATATTCTTGATAGCTATCATTAATACTATGCACTGAATTTCACTTAATTGTTAATTTTTCTTTAAATACTTACATATTTTTAACATTCCGCCACACCATGTGATATACTCTTTCATGGACTAGATTAAAATATCTCCTTGGGGGGGACTATATGTTTTTTAAGAAAACTGATATCTTCTTTGAAACCTTTAAAGCCATTGCAGAAAATATTACTAGGGCCGCAGAGGATTTTAGTGCCGAGATACATAACCCTAGTAGTGACAAAAGGGGGTTAACAAACCTACAAAATTATGAAAAAACTGGGGATCGTTATACTCATACCATTATAAAAGAGTTAAACAAGACCTTTGTTACACCCTTGGAACGAGAAGATATCATGAATTTGGCCGTAAAGCTGGACGACATTCTTGATGGCATTGAAGCTACGATGATCCGCATGGATATCTATGACATTAAGGATATGAATATCTTTATTAAGCGTAATACAGAAATCATTTTGGAGCAATGCCAAGAGGTCGAAAAGTCCATTGGCAAACTGGTCACCAAAAGGTTTTTGGAAATTCGTACTCACGCTGTGAGGATTAATGAACTGGAGAATGAAGCTGACCATCTCTTTAACAATAGCCTAAGAGAGTTAGTGGCCTCCTGTAATGACGCCATTCAGTTTATCAAGTATAAGCAGATTTACGAGATGCTTGAAGAAGTCACCGATGCCTGTGAAGACGTGGCAAACATTCTTGAGAGCATTCTTATGCGAAATTCCTAATTAAGGAAGGCAGATTATGGAACAACAGATTGTTATTATTGCCGTTGTCGTCTTAGCGTTAAGTTTTGACTTTATTAACGGGTTTCACGACACTGCCAATGCAATTGCTACATCTATTTCCACCAAAGCCCTTAAGCCCAGAACCGCCATTGTTCTTGCCGCTTGTATGAATTTATTGGGTGCACTCACCTTTACTGGTGTTGCTAAAACCGTGGGTGGCAAAGTAGCAAATCCCGCTAACATTGAACACGGGGTTTATGTTGTGGCAGCAGCCCTGATAGCAGCCATTATTTGGAATTTAATTACTTGGTATTATGGTATTCCCAGTAGTTCATCCCACGCTTTGATCGGTTCCTTAGCAGGTTCCGTTATTGCCGCAGCAGGGTTTACTGCCGTTAATTTTAAAGGCTTCCTAACTATTATTGAGGGTCTTATTTTATCCCCTTTACTTGCCTTTACCGTGGGCTATATTATTATGTCTATTATTCGTATGATATTTGCTAATGTTTCGCCCCATAAATTAAACTCTAATTTTAGATTTTTACAGGTTTTTACAGCTGCCTTCCAAGCCTTTAGCCACGGCACCAACGATGCTCAAAAAACAATGGGTATTATTACCTTTGCATTGGTTGCAGGCGGGTTTCAAGAAAGCTTAGATGTGGCTCTGTGGGTAAAGGTTTCTGCTGCAATGGCAATGGCCCTAGGTACCTCCGTTGGTGGTTGGCGTATTATTAAAACTGTAGGTTCAAAAATTATCAAATTTGAACCGGCCAGTGGTTTTGCCTCAGACCTGACATCTGCCCTAGTTATTACTGGTGCTACATTAATTAAATTGCCGGTTTCCACCACCCACGTGATTAGTTCTGCTATTATGGGCGTTGGTTCAGCTAAAAGATTCTCTTCTGTGCAGTGGGGGACCGCTGTAACGATGGTTTCTGCTTGGATCATCACCTTACCGATTACAATGATTCTAGCTTCATTAACCTTTATTATTGTAAGAGCTTTACTTCTATAACGGAAATTGTTTGCAACCTATTGTTTACCAAAGTAGGTTACAATCCAAAGACCGCCCCGATTTATTCGGTGGCGGTCTTTTAATATGTTAATGGTTCTTCTGAAGCGATCGTGGGTTTTTTGTCCACCGTCCATACTTATAAGGGTATTGATTTGAGGGCATAGGGTACAAGCTGTTTTATCAAATTAATATAAACATTTTTGGTGACACTGATCTATTCTTGATTCTATCTGGTAACTCTCTAATTTGAACTGCATATGCTGTTAGCGGAGGTGTTTCCCATGGATATATTCCCAAATTTTAAGCAACCTTTGTTTCATGTTCCTTCCCAAAGGCCCTGCATCTCCCTGGGTGGTTGCCTTACCAGTAAGTTGGTTACCGCCAAGTTTAATAATGGGATGGTCCTATCCATTCGCTTAGCAGAACTGATTCCCAATGAATTGACGAACTGTGCCCACTGTGGCAATCCTGTGAAACCGGACCAGAAGGGAGTTTGTAAGAAGTGTCGTACTCCCCTCTGCCCATCCTGTGGTAAGTGTAATTGTTAATGACTCCTATCGAAAGGAGTTTCTTTTTTCATAATAATTTTGCTCGAAATGGGCATCACTTACTATAGAGCTTTCTATGAGGAGGACACCTATGAGCGAATACCTTGGAAACAAAGAAGCCAAACAGCAAATGCTAAAGACCATTATTAAAGACCTGCATCAAGGAAAGGATTTTAATCAGGTTAAAGCTGATTTTCAAAACCTTATTAAGGATATTGATGCCAGCGAAATTGCAAATATGGAGCAGGCCTTGATTGGTGAGGGTATGAATCCCGAAGAAATTACCAAACTCTGTGATGTACACGCTGCGGTATTCCGGGACGCCCTGGAAGAAAATGAAAAGCCAAATTTGATTCTTGGTCATCCCATGTACACCATAAAGCATGAAAATGAAGAAATCAAAAAGGCTCTGGAGGAACTGGATAACTATTTTTCATCTAACCAAATGGATGCATTTAAAGATCGCCTATCCTTCTTCCGGGATAACCTGGACAGGCACTACTCAAAAAAAGAAAACATCCTCTTCCCTTACCTTGAGAGACACAACATTACCGGGCCACCATCGGTTATGTGGTCGGTGGATGATGAGATCCGGGATATGGGCAAAATCCTTTTGACAAGGGTAAAGGAAGGCGATGCTGGAGCTATTAAAACAGCCTATGAAACCATGAAAAATAAAATATCAGAAATGATTTTTAAGGAAGAAAACATTCTAACCCCCATGCTGCTGGAAACTTTGACAGAGGAAGAATGGGCAGAAATCAAACAGGAGGATGAGGAGTTCGGTGTGGTTTTTTCTAAACCCCATGGGAACTTCTGGCAACCGAAGGCCGTTACGACAAAAAATATTTCCTTTGAACCCACCGGTGAGGCACTGTCTCTGGATACAGGCTTTCTGACTCTGGAACAAATCAACACCATCCTTACCAACATACCCATCGATATTACCTTTGTAGATAAGGACGATACAGTAAGATACTTTTCCCAAGGCAGAGAGCGTATCTTTGTTCGTACCAAATCCATTATTGGAAGGAAAGTGCAAAATTGCCACCCACCTGATAGTGTTCATATGGTGGAAAAAATCTTATCCGACTTTAAGCATGGCAAACATAGTACTGCTGAGTTCTGGTTGGAACTGGCTGAAAAATTTATTCACATTCGCTACTTTGCCCTACGGGATGAACAGGGTCATTATGTGGGTACAATGGAAGTAAGTCAGGATGTTACCGGTATCCGGTCCCTAGAAGGCGAAAGGCGGTTATTACAGTATGAGGACTAACCATCTATGTAAATATTTACCTGATATTTTTTCTCCCCTATTTCTTTACTTTTCACTTAATATTCAATATAATCTAAATAAGGGGAGCGCCTGAAGTTAAGTAGTAAGAACTGACACGGATTTTGTTTCACGAGGTTTTCTGTGAAGTATACTGTGATTAAAGGTTTTGCTAGTTAAGTCTGGTTGTAGTTCCCTATTTGAGTTTCTATTAGGTCGATTATTCATAAGGTTGTGTGTATGTAGGTTTATTTTTGTTTTTGGCGTTCCCCAAATAAGGAAACCCGGGCTATCCCGGGTTTTCTCTTTTTTTACAGACTGTATTCCTCAATCTCTTCTAACACCTGGTCTACATTTTTGGAGATATTTAATTCTTTTAACACTCTTTGCCATATTTCCCTTTGACAGTCCTCTTTTTTCCAGCCATACTCTTGAAGAGCTTGATAGCCATAATCTTTGACCGCATCTTCCTCCGGCATAAAATATATATCCTCTGAACGGTTTTCAACTTTAGCCGAGGAAACCAAGTTTATATCTAAGATAAAAGCTTCTCCGTCAAGGTAAATTTCAGTCCAATGGTGAGGAAATTCCCTTCCCTCAAAGCTAACCGTTCCCCTTTGAATAAAAACATCATAATCCTTTAAGAGAAGTAACCCATAAAGGATGGAACAAGACTTTCTATCTAAGTCGATATTAAGAAACCTTTCTTCTTTTAGTATGTTTTTTACGGCTGATGCCATATCCAATATCTGTTTTACTTGATCCAACTGACAAAACACTGCTCTCTCTCTCCTTTTGTGGCCTCGTATTTTTATTATCTTAACATAAGTTCCTTTGATCAACCGTTCATACCCTAGGAATAAGCTATTTTTTGTTTATCATTAGTAGAAATTATTGATCCAAAGCATGCCGGGCATAATATGAAAGGACAATAGAACCGGGGGAGCTTTAATTATGCTAAAAAAATATATATCCAGGGCAGATGGGACATTGGTAGAAACGGAAAACATTGAGACAGGCTCCTGGATTAGTATCGTAAATCCAGAAGAAAAAGAAATTGCACAGATTCTCACTCTGTTAAATATCGAACATGAATTTATCCCAGATGCCTTAGACGAGGCAGAAACACCTAGAATTGAACGAAAAGATCATTATATTTGGATTATTATTGATATCCCGGTGACCGTTAGCAAGCAAAGGAACGCCCTTTTATATGATACCATTCCTCTCACAATTATTGTTACAGAGAATTATTTTGTAACAATAACTTTAAGGGAAAATGACATTATTCAAGACTTTATTCAAAAAAAAGTTCAAGGGTTTTATACCTTTAAAAAAACTCGCTTTGTATTACAAATACTTTATGTGATAGCAACCTACTATTTGAAATACCTGAGACAAATTAATCAGAAAACTAATAAAATTGAAGAAGAATTGCACCAGTCCATGCGAAATGAAGAATTGTACTCCCTTTTGAGTTTGAGTAAAAGCCTAGTTTATTTTACGACCTCCTTAAAAGCAAACGAAATGGTAATGGAAAAGATGCTACGGAATAACTATCTTAAGATGTATGAAGATGATAAGGAAATTTTAGAAGATGCCATAATTGAAAATAAGCAGGCCATAGAAATGGCCCACATTTACAGTAATGTTTTGAGTGGTATGATGGATGCCTTTGCTTCGGTCATTTCAAACAATGTAAACATTGTTATGAAGTTTTTAACTTCCATTACCATCATTCTGGCAGTGCCCACAATGATAGCAAGTTTCTTTGGTATGAATGTGGTGCTACCCCTAAAGGAATATCCCTATGCCTTTACTGGCATCATTCTATTCTGTATTTTGCTCTCCTTTATTATAGGTTTAATCTTTACCAGGAAAAGATATCTTTAGAAAAAATAAAATATAAGTTATTTTTTTTGTACCAATAATTACTTTCTAATTGTGACAAGATAATCTAGGGTTGGTGATAAGATGACATTAAAAAATATTTTTGGCAAATGGAAGAGGGCTAAAAATTTAATACAACAACAGATACTTACCGGGGCAGAAGAGGGTGACGGCTTAAGTGGTAACCTCAACAAGGATGAGCAAGTCATTTTTCAAGGTCTCAGTGGTAGTAGCGATATCATCCGACGCAGGATTTTAATTGGCAGTACGCCAGCGGTTTTAATTTATATTGAAGGTATCATTGATAATGATGTAATCCATAAAGATGTATTGAACAGGTTACAACGGGTAAAGGAAATACCCAGCATGACCGTAGGGGCACTGGATTTTATTGCCCAAAAAGTATTATCCACCTCTACAGTTAAAAAGACCACGTTGTTGGCGAATATGTTAGTGGAAGTATTAACTGGCAATGCTGTTTTACTAATAGAAGGTAACAAGCAGGTATTGATTGTTGAAGTCAAAGGCGGTGAGAGAAGAAATATTACGGAACCAGTAACCGAACGTACGATGCGTGGTTCCAGAGAGGGCTTTATCGAGGATATTGCGGTAAATTTAGCCCTTGTTAGAAGAAAAATAGTATCCACCAAGCTAGCTATTGAAGTTACCAGAATTGGGCAACGTAGCAGAACTAAAGTGGCACTGGCATATATGTCTGATATAGCTGACCCCAAGATTGTACAGGAAGTTCGCCACCGTATTTCTCAAATTAATACTGATGTTATTCTGGAAGCAGGTTATATTGAAAGATTTATTGAAGATCATCCCTGGAGCCTGTTTCCACAGGTATTTGGTACCGAACGCCCTGATCGGGTGGTGGCAAATTTACTGGAGGGTCGGGTAGCCATTCTGATTGACGGTACTCCCTATGTTTTGGTTGTACCCACCCTTTTTATCCAGTTTTTGCAGGGCAGCGAGGATTATAATGAACGGTTAATTGTTGGATCATTGGCCCGCACAACCAGGTATTTTGCTTTTTTGCTTACTACTACCCTTACTGCTATTTATATCGCTTTAGTTACCTTTCACCATTCTCTGTTACCTACAGACTTATTGCTGGCAGTGGCGGAAGCCAGGCAGAAGGTACCCTTTTCTGCCCTGGCAGAAGCCATGTTTATGGAAATTGTGGTTGAGATTTTGCGGGAAGCGGGATTGCGCCTGCCGCAAACAGTGGGACAAACCCTTGGTGTGGTAGGCGGTATTGTACTGGGACAGGCGGTTATTCAGGCTAATTTGGTGAGTCCTTTAATGGTGGTGGTGGTTGCCCTGTCAGCCATTAGTTCCTTTGTATTTCCCAATTACAGTATGGCGCTAGCCATTAGACTGATTAAGTTTCCCCTGATGATTCTGGCCTCCATATTTGGTGCTTTGGGTATAGCGGTGGGCTGGGTGTTTTTTACTATTCACTTAGCTTCTATGGAGAGTTTCGGGATACCCTATTTGGCACCACTGGCACCCACACGCTATGCTGATTTGGGAGATACCATGGTGGTTTCAAACCTTTGGAAACACAAAAAACGACCTGCTTCTATTCCTCATGTAAATAACCGGCGCATGGGGGATACTCCCCAGGAGTGAGTTTAATGAAAAATTATAGTAATGTAATGACCAGTAAACAATTACTTTTTACTGTTGTCAGCATTACCATTGGGGTGGGGATATTAACCCTACCGGAAGCGGTGGGAAAAAGTGCTCAACAGGATGCGTGGATATCCCTGCTTATTGGAGGTTCATTGCCCCTAGCAGGTATATTTTTGGTTAATTTAATTGGCAGTAGATTTCCTGACTTAACTCTGGCGGAATATGCAGAAAAGATATTGGGTAAATGGTTGGGTAAACTATTATCATTGATTTTTGTGTTTTATGGACTTGTCTACGCTGCCATAATTACCAGGTTGTTTGTTGGTATGTTAAAGAATTATTTATTTCCCGTAACTCCTGTGTGGGTACTGGGGGCACTAGTTTTTTCACTTATTGCTTATTTAGTTTCCAAAGACGCCCGGGTTTTAGGGCGGGTAAATGAATTGATGTTTTATGAGGCGCTGGTTTTATATGTGGCGTTATTATTAGCTATACCAAATTTTGATTATAACTTTATTCGACCAGTGGGCCATGCCGGGATGATGAATATCCTAAAGGGAACATCGGAGACATTTTTAGCTTTACTTGGTGTGGAATTTTTAATGGTATTTTATCCTATGGTACAGAATAAAAAAGAATTTGTTAAAGCAAGTGTAACAGGACTTGTCATAGTCATGTTTATTTATTTAACTTTAGTTTTGGTTGTACTGGGTGTCTTTGGGCCAGTGATCATAGGCCAGTTGAGGTTTGCTTTAATGGTTTTATTAAAAACCTATACTGCACCGTTAATTGAGAGGGCAGAGTTCTTTTTTGTTATTTTCTATGTGTTTATAGCCTTTCGCCCCATAGGTAACATGTACTTTGCCAGTCGTTATACAGCGGAAAGAATATTTGGTGTCAATGCCCCTGGTCTTATGACGGTAATATTGCTTCCCCTCGTATTTACATTTTTTTTGTTTCCTAAAAATTTTGAGCAGACAGTAGCCATTAGTACCATGATTGGGTATGGAGGAATTGGCTTTTTAATTGTTATGCCTTTGATTTTATGGTTAATTGCTGTGATACGGGGGATTGGAAGCAAAAAGGAATGATTGAAAATACCACATACAGAGGATGTTTACGAGGTTAAGATGAGAAAAAATGCCAATGTTATCACCAGTAAACAGCTGATTTTTATTATTGTCAGTTCCACCGTAGGGGTAGGTATTTTAACCCTGGCTGACTCGGCGGGCGAAGTGGCTCAACAGGATGCCTGGATATCGGTGGCCATGGGAGCCTTGCTACCACTGGTGGGGCTAGTTGCCATTGTTTTAAATTGCAGCAAGTTTCCTGGGTTAACCCTGGCGGAATATAGCGAAAGGATATTGGGTAAATGGTTGGGTAAACTAATTTCGCTGGTCTTTGTATTTTATACCATTGTTACTGCTGCTATTATTACTAGTACATTTGTCCATATGTTAAAGATATATTTGTTTCCTGCAACACCCCGGTGGGCTTTAGTAGTGCTGATTCTTTCGGTTATTACTTATTGGGGGTCCAAGGATGCTAGGGTTTTAGGCCGGGTCAATGAACTGATGTTTTATGAAGCAATTATTGTATTCCTGTCTTTAGTACTGGCTTTTCCCAATATTGATCTTACCTTTTACCAACCTATAGGCCATGCCGGGATCAGTAATATTTTAATAGCAGCCTCAAAGACAATATTTGCCTATACTGGTATGGAGTTGTTATTGGTGTTTTACCACATGGTACAAAATAAAAAAGAAACTGTTAAAGCAGGGTTAACTGCCATTACTATAGTTTTGTTCATCTATTTAGGGATAACTATTACTGCCTTGGGGGTCTTTGGACCCTTTGTCATAGGTAAGGTTCGCTTTAGTTTGATGGTTTTATTAAAAACCTATACTGCACCGTTGATTGAGAGGACAGAGTTCTTTTTCGTTATTTTTTATGTTTTTGTAGCCTTTCGACCTATAGGTAACTATTATTTTGCCAGTCGCTATACAGCGGAAAAAATGCTGGGCCTTAATGCCCCTGGTCTTATAACAATAGTTATTTTCCCTATTGCTTTAGCAGTAGCTTCGTATCCGGATAGTTTTGAACAGACAGTGGCCATTAGCTCGCAAATAGGTATAGTGGGACTGGTTTTCTTAATAATTGTTCCTTTGTTATTATGGTTTATCTCTTTAATAAGGGGAATAGATGGTGAAAAAGATCAAACCTAAAGCTGTTTTACTGCTTTTGTTATTGATAACTGTACTTACAACTGGCTGCTGGGATGCTGCTGATGTAAAGGATATAGTGATCCCCTTTATAGCCGGATTTGATTATGAAAAAATAAAGGGCCAGGGTAAATTTTATCTATATATAAACAACCCTGTTGTAGGAGAGGCCAGGGAAAAGTCCGATGTACTGGTGGCAGAAGGGGAAACAGTGGGGGACACCCGGGTTGACCGGGGTAACAAGTCTGCCCGCAGTATATCTGTGGGGGATTTGAAGGGTTTTTTATTTGGTAAAGAACTTGCCAGCCGGGGCTTGGAGGAAACATTTGATATATTATATCGCAACCCAAGGATCAGTAAGACCCCTAATTTAGCTGTTGTGGATGGTATGGCTAAGGATATATTTTATCTTAAGCCAAAGAATTTTCAGACTGTAGGCGAAAATGTACTTGATATGTTTAAAAATTCATCTAAAAATAACTTTATCCCGGACGAGACCATACATAATTTTAGAATTAATGCCCTTACTCCTGGTTTTAATCCGGTGTTACCGGTACTTAGTATTCATGGGCAGGACAAGATAAAAATATCCGGAGCAGCTTTATTTAAAAAGTATAAGATGGTGGCTATGATTAATGCCGAGGATATGCGAGTATTAACCTGGCTAAGGGGCGAGGAAAAAAAAGGGGATATATTGTTTGAACTTACAGATAAGCAGGGGGGAGTAAAAAAAATAGCCTTTGAAGGGGGAAATAAACGCTCTGTTAAAGCAAAGCTGGAAAATGGACAACCTGTCTTTGAAGTAGAAATTAAGCTAAAAGGAATGGTGGCGGAAGCTTTAGGAGATTTTCGGTTTGCCGGTGAAGAAAAAAATGTAGAACTAGCTGAAAAAGCCCTGGAAGAACAGGTTAAAAGGCAGTGCGAAAGTTTCATTGAAGATTTACAGTATAAATACAGAGTAGATGCAATTTTGTTGGGTAAATATGCCAGAATATACTGGCCAGAATTGGTGGAGAAACAGGATTGGGACGAGGTATTTTGTAACAGTGAAATTAGGGTAAAGGTTAAGGTGGTTATTCAAGGCAGCGGCGAAGTGGCCTAAAAAGGATGTAAACAGAATGAAAAGTAAGATACTAATATTACGTTTATTACTATGCTTGCTGGTGCTTACTGGTTGTAGTAAAAATATCAACCCGGAGCCAGTTAAAAAAATAAGCCAGAAAGATAGTATTAGGAAGGATAAACAAAACCTTCCTGATGATACCGGGGCCAGGTCCAAAGTTAAGAAAGGAAGTATTAAGATAGGTAGGTTAGAGCGGGAGGTTGAGCTAAAATTGTTGGACGGGTCTCCCTTCTCCTTTTATACCTATATCCCCGGTGATATGGATGTGGAAAGAGTTAGACTAGGCGAGACAGTTTTGATATAATCGCTAACTTTGGAGGTATAAAACGTAAAGACGCCTATATGAGTATCTTTTTTTACCCCACAGGCACAAAGACCAAACATACCTAGGTAACCTAGCTGTGTGCCAGCATAAAGACCGTGTTTTTCACGTGTTAACCCATTACCCAGAGGATATGGCCGGGGAATTTATGCCCCGTGTGCAGAGAATATTAGATGAGTTTGTATGGACGGATAATAATGAGAAATTGAATAGTTCTGTAAAGTAAGAGGAGTAATTAATTTATCATTAGTCGGTATCATATTAAAGAGCCGTTGATCTACTTATCAACGACTCTTTTGAAAAAAATCCTGATATGAAAAAGGTCTAAATATAATTCTCACTCAAATTAACATATATTTTTACTTTACTAAGTTGTTTTGCCTGTTTGATTTTTCAATTGACTTAATTGAGGTAAACAAATACCTAACAAAATTAAAAGTACGCCACACCATTGTAATGGTGATACGTATTCACCCAGCATAATGGACGATGCTATCACAGCTACGGGTAACTCAGAGGAAGCAAGAATGGTTGCCATGCCTGGTCCAATTTGAGGTACCCCTTTGGCTAGGAACAAGGTGGGGATAACCGGCCCCAGTAAACCCAAGACCAAACCGTACCCCAATAAACCGCCCTCTATACCACCAGTTATTAAAAATTTAGGCGGATATAAAACAAAAGTAAATAAAAGTGCACCAGAAATAATCCATACACTTCGGTTTATGGGCGGATGATTCGGTGCCACGCAGCCACTAAAGAAAATGAAAAAGGCAAAGGTTAGGGCTGTAAGACACGCATAAATAACTCCCATGATATCTAGTTTTATTTCGCTACCAAATACACCACCGGCCAATAATATACCCATTATTAAAAACGGCAGGGAGATGATTTTTTCTTTACCAGGCCATTTGCGATCGGCGATGGCTTCAATAATTACACCAATCCAAGTAAATTGAAACATAATCACAATGGCAATGGAAGCAGGAAGTGTCTTAAGGGATAAAAAGAATAATATTCCTGCTAAACTATTGGTTATGCCAACCATGATTAGCTTGAGTCCGGTTTTAAGGTCAATTTTATGGCGAGGCACAAACAAACTAAGGGCTACCAAAATAGCCCATCCTAAAAAAAACTGAGCAAAAATTACTGCATCCGGCTGTAAACCACTGCCATAGGCCAGCTTTACCACTGTTGAAACCAAACCAAAACTGCAGCCGGCCAGGAAGACCATTAACATATAAATCATTTTATCTTTCTCCATTCACAAATATATTGCAAATAAGGCGGGAAGAAAGTTTTTACAACTTATATTTTCCCGCCATTATCCTTATAAAAGCTCTGTTAATTTTTCTTCCAGTTCTTCTTCTTCTCTGAGTCCGCCAAGTTTAGCATTTAATTCCCCTTCGTTGAAAAACAATACTTGGGGGATACCTTTAAGCCGAAAACGTTCCAGAAGACTTTTGTGGGCATCCACATCCACCCAGCAAAATTCTGCCTGGTCCTTATAGTTTTCTGCCAGGGACTCTACCCCGGGTTTTACCTCCTGACAAACATGACAGCGTTCGGCACCAAACATCACCACAACCGGGTTATCTGCTTCGTAGACCACTTCATCAAAGTTATCAGGATCAAGCGCTCTTAATATGTCAGCCATAATGGTATCCTCCTATGGTATTAATTATTTTTTACTATGCCTGTTGTATGAGGGCCTTTAATATTTCTTTAATATCATCTACTTCTGCGTCAGTATCAATGGTCTGAACAACCTCACCCTTGTTTAATACGAATACCCTGGGCAGGGTGGTTACTTGATATTTCTTAGCTAACATCCTTTGGCGGGTAACATCTGTCTTAACAAACAAATATTCATTTGGCAGTTCACTCACTACCTTTTCTACACGACTAACTGCCTGTAAACTGGCCTGATCTTCAGGGCTCCAGAAAGCCAGGATAACGGGTTTTTCTGCTTCTAAAACAGTGGTACGTAGGTTTTCTTTTTCTTGCAAGTAACGCTCTGCGGCAACAACCGCCGCAGCTCCATCGGCTGTGGCCGTAACCACCTGGCGTAGGTATTTGGGACGCAGGTCACCGGCGGCAAAGACCCCTTCCACAGAGGTTTCCAATAAATCATTTACCATCACATAACCACGATCATCTAACTCCACCTGTCCTTTTAGGAAGTGAGTAGCAGGTATCATACCCACGAAGAAGAACACACCCTGGCAGGGAATCTCTGACATTTCTCCAGTTTTAATGTTTTTAACCTGTACACCTGTAACTTCCTCATCACCCTGTACCGCAGTAAGGGTAGAGTTCCAAACAAACTTCAGTTTTGGGTGATGCAGTGCCTTTTCTGCACTTAGGCGGTTGCAGTCAAGTTTTCCTTCATCATGTAAAACAATAACCGTAACTTGATTGGCAAACTTAGCAATGAACATTCCCTCTTCAATGGCCTGATCGCCGCTGCCCACCACTACCACATGCTGACCTTCAAAGAATTCCGCATCACAGGTGGCGCAATAGGCTACACCATTACCCCTTAGTTCCTTTTCACCGGGAATCCCCAACACCCGGGGTAATGTACCCGTTGCCAAGATCACCGCCCGGGCAGTGAATTCTTGTTTTTTACGGGTAACGACTCTTTTAATCTCCCCGGATAGGTCTACGGTTTTTACTTCTCCCTTGATGATTTCCGTTCCCATTTCCTTGGCATGCTCAGCCATCTCTTTGGTTAACGCAGTACCAGAGGTTTGTTTAAATCCGGGATAGTTAACGATTTCCCGGGTATTAGAGGCCATACCCCCTATGGCACCTTTTTCGATAATAAGGGTACGCAGTTTGGCTCTGGCACCATAAATTCCTGCCGCTAACCCCGCAGGTCCAGCACCGATAATGATGATATCATGGGTTGTATTGCTCATATACTATCCCTCTCATTATTTATAGTTTAAGAACAAATACGGTGAAAATAAAAACTTCATTTTCACCGTATATTCGTTGTTAACAGCTACTGACCATATTTATTAAGTAATTGATAAAGAATCCCGCCTTCGCATTGGGCCGGCACGGGACCTCCCAGCAGATCTGCAATGGTAGGAACAACGTCCACCTGGCGAATTACCCGCTCGGTACGATAGTTTTGTTTTACACCGGCACCTGCGGCAATAAAGATGGACATTACCGAGGTACCGTGTTTGCCATAGGTCGGTAATGAGTCCCCGTGAATCCGGTTAAAATCCGGCTCCAGAATGTAGTAAATGTCACCACAGTTTTCGCCGCCCAGACCAATAATCTTCTGATCCTCTGACCGTAGTGCAAAGGCTACCACACGCTTGCCGGTCTTTTTATCTCTGTAGGCATAGAGATCATCAATAATTTTGGTAACCAGTTCATCGTATTCTGAAGGGTCCACAATACCCTCGGGATCTCGACCCTTCAGGTTAATGTATATATACCCAGAACGCTGGGCCACCGCTTTTGTTTTACTCCAATCAATGGCGGGCTTACCTTTTTCGTCATTTTTTAAGCCAATGTAGCCCAGTTCGGACATAACACCGGCATTAATACCCCAGGGATCAGCCAACAACGGTGGATTTTCTTCCCCTGCTGTTAGACCGTGGTCGGAAACCAAGAAGAGGGTCGTTTCTTGGTCCTCCATGTAAGGCAAGAACTCACCTACCCAATCATCGGACAGTTCGTAGCTCTTGGCCATCAGTTCACGGAAAAACTCATGATCCTGGTGGCTGGGACGCAGGTTAGCGGTAAACAGGTGCCCCATCAGATCCACCGAGTGCAGATGGGTATAAACCAGGGTGGGGTTGTGCTTTTCAATCAGGTATTTCAGAGTCTCAGCATGCCAGCGTGCCTGTCTTTGCCAGGATTCCAATACAATTTGTGCCAGCTCTTTATCGTGACTGGTGGAGTGAGAAACAAAGGGAATAACGCCGAATTTGTCAAAGAGTTCGCGTCCTAATTCTTCAGGGTGAATCAAGTGGAAGTCATCCAGGTTCGCCGCAAAGGAAATGTACAAACGTAACTCGGAGCCATCTGAGGCAAGGTGCATAATACGGTAATAACGACCGATCCGAACATCCTTACCATCTTGCTTGTATACATCGTAGACACATTCGCTCCAATCGGTGGTATTCACCACCACCATTGGCTCAGCATCCTTCTTACTCTTATAGATAGCTACCCGATCATATTCACCCTTTTCGTTGGCCAGAATTAATCCGTAGCGTCTGGTTTCACCTTTATTAACAATAATACCGAATTCTTTGGCACCTGCCGGGGCAGCAACCCAACCTTTGGCAGGCTTAATGGGTGTTTGAACAACATCGTGTTTGCCCGCTGCACCGTTTTCACCGTCAATGCCGTCCGCTTCGCTTAATACAATACTGGTCATTTTGAGGGAGGTATTACCCTTTTCATCGGAAATCTCTTCACTCATAAAGCAGCCGGCGCCGGTTTCATCAACCTCACAGGCTTTATAGACAGGGGCCTTGAACTCGGAATTTTCACTGGCTTTTACTACTTTTTCGTAGTCCACCTGGGCGGTGAAAAAGGGGGTTTCCGGGCAGGTTCCGTCTACTAAGATAATGTTTTTCAACACTTCGGGATCCTCGGACGGGGGCCAGGAAGTAGGATAATGGTATACCAACACTTTGTGACCGTTTTTGGCATACAAGTTCCAGATGGTTTCAGCCTTCACGATACGGGAGTTCATACCAAACTCAATTTCATCTAAGGCCTTGCCCTTAAAATGTGTCCAAAAACAGGTGATACCATGGGTACCAGGATAAGCACCGTTTCCCAGAGTGGACCAGCAGGGAGGGGTAATGGTGGGTACAGCACCCATCATTTCACAATTCTCATGGCAAGCTCCCATATCGGCCATTCTCTTTATATTTGGCAGCCTTCCAGCATCCATCAAGGGCTTCATAAAGGCCGGGTCTGCACCATCAATACCCAGCAGCATAACTCTCTTGGCAGAAATATTTTGCATAGGTCATCCTCCTTAATGTCATTTTTTACCACAAAATAAACCATATATTAGAAGAGGCCAACTAATTTCCAATAGGGATAGCAAATACAGGTTAATAAGATGAAGCCTAAAACAGAACGAATACAAAGGGCTTTAAATACATCCCGAAAGTTCATATAACCATAACCAAAGGCAAACAACAGGATGGCATATTCGTAAGGTAAGATATAAATATCCATCGCGTAGTTAAGGGTATAAACAAGAGGAAGAGCACCCAACCCCAGTTTAGCAGCTATGCCCACCAGTAAGTCTGTGAAGGTTGCCAGAGCAGCCAGAGGTGTCAGAACAAAGTTAACTGCCACACCAAAGAACCAAATAATAGCCATAATCTTTAAGGGAGATCCTTGCAGCATAGGTGCCAAGCTGCCAGCCAAAACCTTACTAAAACCAATATGACCAGCCACCACGCCGATGGAAATAGCACCGGCAATGAAGAACATAATGTTCAGGTTAATCTTTTCAAAATCTTCCTTTTCTAACAGGCCAACGCTAGGTAGGAAAATCAAGGGTAAAATTAGTACAAAGACCCAGTCTGGGGCAAAGGTAAAGTTTAAAACTGGTTGTAAAAGATACACACCAATAATAGCAACCACATAAAGCAGCACTCTTAATTCCCTAACATTAAAGGCACCCAATTGCTGGTACTGTTCAGTAACCTTTTTGCGAATAGCTTCGTTTTGATTGGCTTGGTTAATATTTTTTTGAGGTCGATAAATGATAATGGCAGATATTAATGAAAAAGTAATCCAGAATAATGAAGGAATAAAGTTATGTGCAGCCCACTCCACCCATTTGATGGGATGACCTACAGCTTCGGTGTAAAGGCTGTTCACCATGATGTTTTGTGATGCACTGGTAAGAATACCGATTCCGGAAGCAGCCCCGGCAAAGAACGCCACCAGCATTAAGACGGTAGCCTCTTTACTTTTAGGCTGATAACCCATGATCTGGCAGATACTAATGGCAATGGGAGCAAGTACAGCGAATCGCGCCAAGTTATCAGGACAAATAAACATAAGGACAACACCAATAATCGTAATGGCTACGGATAAGGAAAACACTGTGTAATTTTTCATTCGTAAAAGTGTCCAGAAAGCAATCCTTTTCCCTAAGCCGGTTACCATAATGGCTAAACCAATCAGCATGGCACCGGGAGTTGTCCAAACAGGAATAGCTCCAAAGGCATCGAAGATAACGTTAGCCGGTGCAAGACCAGAAACTAAATAAAGGACTGGCAGTGTCATGGCTACCATTTCGTTAGGTAATACCTCAACCACCCAGGTAACAACGGCCCACATGGTAAGTGCTAAAAATAACTTGTGATTAGACTCCAAGGGTATCGGTGAAAGCCAAATTGCCAAGGGTATTAAAATAGTTACGGCCCACTTTAAGAGTAATGTACTTATACTTGATGCATTTTTAGTTTTGTTTTCTGCTGATTCAATGGGTGTACAGGTCACTTCACTCATATTAAGCCCCCACTCTCTATAATATTTCTAATGTCGTGATTATGTTTATTTTCACTAAATGAATCCTAGAAAACTACATATACCTCCCCCTGATCACTTTTTGGCGTTCTTTGTCGCATCGCCGACTATGTTTTTATTTTAATTCAGGGATAAATGTCATGTAAAATACACACTAAGTATAATGGTATAGGCAAAACCTATATGTTTATAAGTTCTTTTGCGTTATAATAAAAAAGATTTCTGTTATTAGTAATAATCATCACAAAGGAGCGAACAAAGTGCGATTAGAGCAGCTGTATTACATCGTAGAAGTTGACAAACAAAAATCCATATCCAAAGCTGCTAAGCAACTTTATATTTCACAACCTTCCCTTAGTTCTGCCATCAGCAACCTGGAAGATGAATTAAATACTAAAATTTTCATTCGATCTCAAAACGGTGTTGAAGCCACCGAAGCGGGCCGAATTGTTGTTGAAAAAGCCTCCCGAATTGTACAGGAGGCTGAGGAAATTAAAAATATGTTTACCGAACAAACCGTAAAGGGTAACATAAACGTTACCACCATGCCGGCCATCTGTAATTTTATTATCCTGGAGGTATTCTCCAGTTTTAAGGAAGAATATCCCCATATAAATATTCATATTCGAGAAGAGGACAATACAAATATCCTACGGGAACTAGACAGCGGTGACACAGACATCGGAATAATTGGCCTATGTGATTATGAAAAAAAAGATTTTCTGGTAAAAGCCAGAAAAAATAATATTTATTATGAAGATCTGTTTTTAGATGAGTTATGCTTCTATGCAGGACCTAATAACCCTTTATCCTATAAGCATCAGGTGAGCATAGAAGAGATATACAATTATCCTTTGGTTATCTATAAAAATAACGTATCAGACAAGGACTTAGAGGAGTTTGGTAATACTAAACATCTAAATATTTTACGTTTTAACGACCGGGAAAGTATTAAAAGAATGGCATCTCAAGGAAATGGGTTGGCATTGTTACCCCGTGTTATGTCGTTAAATGACATCTATGTACTCTCGGGAAAATTGGTACCGTTAGATATTGCAAACCTAAAGATACCTCTCTCTATCGGTATTGTATATAAGAAGAGTTATTTACCTGTTATACAAAAGGAATTTATTTTGTACTTAAAAAACATTATTGCAAATATAATAAAATAAGATTTTTTCCGTTTAGGTTGATACCGATATTTGACCAACAGATATCCCCCTCTATACATAGTAAAAGATATGTATAGAGGGGGATATTTAATATTACTCAATAGATTTTAGCTAAGTCATTCATGGGCTGCAGGAGATTATTTATCTACACAAGTTCCACCAGGTTGCTTCTCCTCAGCATTTCATAAATATCCTTCTCCTCAGGCCTTCTGGGACAGTTGGTCAGGTTTTTGGCCTGCAGGGTTTTTTCCACAAACCTTGCCTGTTCTTCGGCGGTTAGCTTAATATCTACAGCCGGCAACACTTTATTGAACAAGTTTCCTACTTCTGCAAGGTCATGACAGCCCATTGCTTTTATTACCTGTTTCACCCTGTCGGGGGCATCCTGAGCCATAAACTCCAGAGCGGCTTTCGTGGTCACACCGTTGGCCAAGCCGTGGGGCAGATCCTTATAATAGGTTAATGGATAGCCCAGGGCATGAACTACACTTGTGCCAGTTTGAGCAATGACGATGCCTGCCAACGTGGAGGCGTAGAGCAATTCTTCCCTCTCAGCCAGGGAAATACTATCAGGGTTTATAGTTCTCAACAACTGGCCAAGGATACGGATGCTTTCCAGGGCCAACAGGTCGGAATAAACTGTGGCACGGTTGCTGATATACCCCTCGATACTATGGGACAGGGCATCCACCGCAGTATTGGCAGTGATACTCCATGGTAGGTTCAGCATATATCTGCCATCAAGGAAGGCTAGGGTTGGAAACAGCTTCTCCCCGGCAATGGACATCTTGGTTTCTGCCCAATCCACCGTCAATACGGCATAGGGAGTTACCTCACTGCCGGTACCGGCAGTGGTGGGAACTGCTACCGTTGGCAGAGGTTCATTGGTCCATTTCTTGGCCATTAAATCCTGCTGGCTTATCTCGTTAATCGCCATGACAGCTATGGCTTTGGCAGCATCCAGGGGACTGCCCCCGCCGATACCAACGATGAAATCAGCTCCCATTTCCTTAGCCCGCTGCCCCCCTCGTAATACGGTGGCAAGGCTGGGGTTTTGTTCTACCTCATTAAATATTTGATATTCAATTCCTTCTTTATGTAGGGCAGTAGTCATGTCCTCCAGGGAACCATTCTTTTTAGAAGAACTACCTCCGGTGACAATCAAGGCTCTCTTACCTAAGGCCGCCAGTTCACTGCTGTTTTGTTCTAGGCAGCCCTGGCCAAAGAATAACTTGGTGGGACAGTAAAAATTGAATTGCATAGGATACCCTCCTGTATCAGTAAAGTAATCAGTACTTGTTCCCTATTTTATCACCTATTTCCTTAAATTTTTCAACTCATAACATGATTTATCAAGCCAAAGGAGCAGTTTTTTGATACACCACAGTAGAGTCTAATATCATGCAATACTCGATTCTATGACCATGGCTCCACCCTCAACCGCCGAGCAAATCGCCGCAATATCTGCGTAAACCGTTCTCCAAAAAATAGGTAAAACATGCTATTGCCTATTGCATGCATGGCATCAATGGAAAAGCTGGCTGCATAAGTAGCCAAAAAGGTTTGCCACGTGTGGGGATATACAAACCCCAGCCAATGCCAAAGATTCATAATCCAACCATATAGGAAACCCCAACTAAAAAGAAACAAAACCATTGCCCAACGCTGTATATGAGGAAATACTTTGGACAGAAAACTGCCTGAGGCTCCAGCCAACCCCCAGGCCAGCATCTGCCAGGGAGTCCATGGACCCTGTCCCAGGAAGAAGTTGGAGACCAATGCTGCAGAAGCACCCACCATGAATCCGGCCCGTAGACCGAAAACATACCCGCTTAAAACCGTCAAAAAGGTGACAGGCTGAATGCCAGGCAAAAAAGAAAAGGGGACCCTGCTGGCAGCAGCAAGGGCTCCCAAGGCGGCAATTATAGCCAGTTCCCGGGAGGAAGCCTGCTTTTGTTCAAAGGCTATAAACAACAAGGCCAAGATCAAAAAGGCCACACCCAGACCCAGCAATCCCCAGTTTTGCCCTCCAGCTACCTGGTTACTGAAGCTACCAGCGGTTATCCATAAAATCGCTGCCACAGCCAGCCCTAGTGCCCATCTCCCCCATTTTTTACGTCTAAACAGTTTTCCTTCTCCCACTTATAATCCCCCTGCCTTTACTCCGCAACAATTCCCACCGGGCCAACGCTTCTTCTACCGTAAGAAGGGGATTGGTAAATCCCTGGCTCAACCTGCCCAATTGGGTGGTATAAAAAATTCCATTGCCCATTACATCCAAGGTTGACCCCTTACGGACAAGCCTGCCCCGATGAAGCACAGCCACATGGGAAGCAGTCCGGGCTGCAAATTCTATATCATGGGTAATCATGATAACGGCAGCACCGCCTTGAGTGTATTCTCGAAGTCGCATGGTCAACTCTTCTTTCAAGCGCACATCCATGCCCCGGGTCGGTTCGTCCAGCAATAAAAGATCCGGACGGGTAACCAGTACCGATGCAAGGGCAACCCTCTGGCGCTGACCACCGCTTAAGTCCCGGGGATGACAATGTCGGTACTCGTCTAAGTGAAAACCTTGCAGCAATTGCTCCACAATGCCATCGTCTGGCAATCCATATTGTTTCAAGCTAAAAGCAATTTCTTCTTGTACCGTATCCTGAAGCAAGTAGTCATTGGGGTTCTGGGCCAGATAGGCCAGACGCCCCGGTCTCCCTACTAGGCCATGTTTCTTGTGGCCTTTATCAACCACAGTAATACAGCCCCGACCCGGTTTCAATAACCCGGCGATCAGTTTGAGTAAGGTGGATTTCCCGGCCCCATTGGCACCCAAGATCACGAGCAATTCCCCCGGAAAAATTTTCAGACTCAAATCCTTAACGGCCTCATGACCGTCAGGATAAGCATACCACAGCCGGTCCAAGGACACCGACGGTTCTCGCCTTGGTTCCTGATCAGTCCTATGTACAGTTTCTGACAGGATGGGACCACTTATTTTCCTCTGTTCTGTAGTCCGAGAAAGACCCCGGCGAACCCCTTCCTGCCCAGAGAGCTCTTTTTGTCTATCCATGAACTGGCCCATGAACTTTCGCCCCGCCGCAATGGTGATGGGAAGTGGCTTTATCCCTATTCTGGCAAAAAAGGTGGCCACTGGCGGCAAAAAGGGAACTCCTCGTTCCACGGCCCACTCCGCCATCCTGTCCGGTGGATCATTGAAGCGCACCTGTCCTTTTTCCATGTATAACACCCGATCGGCTAGATGAAAACACCTCTCCAAACGCTGTTCTACCAAAATGATGGTCATGCCCATCTCTTCATTCAACCGCCGAAGAAAAGCAAGTATTTCTTCGGCTGCCACCGGATCTAACTGGGAGGTGGGCTCATCCAAAATCAAAACCCTTGGGCGCATGGCCAAAACCGCACCCAAAACCAAGCGCTGTTTCTCCCCACCAGAGAGTTGTTGCACTGCTTTATGAGTTAAAGAGGATAAGTTTAAAAAATCCATGACCTCTGCCATGCGCCAGCCCATTTCTTCTTCGGGCATACCCAGGTTTTCCAGACCAAAGGCCAGTTCAGCCTCCACATTGGTCATCACCAGTTGTTTTTCCGGGTCTTGAAAGACAATACCCACTTCCCTGGCCATTTGGCCTGGCTCCATTTGAGGAATGGATTGATTGCGGTAAGTTAATTGACCGCCAAAACGTCCTCCATAAAATCGGGGGATTAAACCGGCCAATGCCCGGGCTAGAGAAGATTTCCCAGACCCCGATCCACCCAAAACCAGTACGAACTCACCTTCCTCTATGTTCAAATTGATTTGATCCAGAGCCGGTTGCTGGGAATCCGGGTAACAATACATCAAATTTTTGATCGTAAAGATGGCCATCGGTTCCACCCCCAATTTAAGAGCATTGGTACAGAAAGTCCTGAAAACAAGGCTATGAATATCCCCAGCCCCTTTTTGTCCATCAGCAGGGGATCCAGTGCCGGATAAAAAGTAAAAAGCAAGCTGCCTTCCCAAATTCCATAGAGGAACACCGCCAAGACGATAAATATACCGGTCAGGCAGATACTATCCCGGGGCCGCCAAAGATCCCGGCGGTAGCGGGTGCGGGGACCACTGTTAAACCCTCGGGCCTCCATGGCTTCCGCCGTCTCCAATGCGTCTTCCAAAGACGAATACAATAGAGTTTCCACCAGACCACCATACTTGCCTAGCCGTTCCCGTCGGGATCCCTGTTCAAATTGGACACCCCTCAGTCGCTGGATTTCCTGGATACTCTTCAGCCTTTGGGCCACGGTGGGAAACAAACGGGTGGCCAAAGATAGCACCAAGGCGGAGCGAAAAAGAGTCCCTGAAAACAGAGAGAGAATCTGATCGGGATGAACCATACGACTAAAGAGAAAAAATAAACTAAAGGCATTTAACAATTTTAAACTCATGGCAGCTCCATAACAGATGGCCTCCAAAGTTATGAACATGTGTCCCAACAAGGGTAGTTTTGGCCCCCACCAGAGGATAGTTTCCCCTGCTCTGACAAAAAGCGGGTTGACAAACAGCACAATGACACTCATCATCAGGCCAAGCCGCATATAATTATTCCAGTCTTCGACGCTTCTAAGCCCCTGGGCCATGGTGGCTGACAAACAGAGCGTGCCTACCAAAAATACGGGATGGTCCAGGAGCATGATGAGAATAAGCATGCAAAGGAAATAACTCACTGCAACTCCCGGATGAAAGCGGGTTAACAGCGGCGTTAAAGTAAAGGTGTTTTCCCCATTCCCCATATGTTTTTCCTCAAGGACGGATAATAACCGCCTGTTCCCTTTCATCCCAAGATACTCTATAGCCAAAACCCTCGGCTACGAAACGAGCCGGGAGAAAAATCCTTCCCTGTTGCAGAACGGGTTCCACATCCATCTTCCTTTTCTGTCCGTTGACTAGGTTATATTTTTCTCCTAGCACCAATTGCACCTGCTGTTGTTCATGTTCTAGAGAAACCCTTTGCGTCTGTTGGTCCCATCGGATACCGTTGTCCCGAATACCCAAGGCCTTGGCCATGTATCTCACCGGAACAAAGATACGTCCTTCTTGTACAAGGGGGGCCACGTCCATCGGCTCCTTTAGGGTGCTTCCTTGTCTGCTCACCCCATAGGTTGCTTCACCGGGCTGAAAGCGTACTTCATCAACCAAAGCAAGGATTGACGGGGAGAGACTTTCCTGGTTGTTACGTTCTTGAGACAATCCCCTAAAAAATGGTTGGGAAGTTGCTAGGCTGTATAGCCCAAGGGCTCCCTGGGCTGTGGCCAGGGTATTGGCCCCGCCTCCTTGGAGATGGGCAAAGGCACCATCGGGGAGTTGAAAGGATTGTAACGCCTCCAGCAGTCCGCCTTTTTTTTGCCAGGGTTTATCTGCAGGATCGGCTCCTACCGCCAACAATCCGCTGATAACCATAAAGGTGCTTTCGGGATTCTCCACCCCCCAGGATTGGAAGCCGCCTGATTTCTGTTGTGCCCCTGCCAGATAGGCCAGCGCCTTATCCACCACGGGACTGCCGACCCTTTCTCCCAATGCGCCCAAAGCTATCAGGGCCATGCCAGTGGAATCCACATCAGCGGTCTCTCGATTCTGAACATCCCAGTTAAAGGAACCATCGGCATGCTGTTGAGCAATTAAATACCCAAGGGCCTTTTTGCGGCTTTCTGCCGCCCAGGGTTGACCATGGGCAGCCAGAAGAACTGAAACCCACATGTGGGTATTGTTAAGTCGGCTACCGCCCTCCACCAAATTGTCAGGAAACTTGCCACTGGGCAGTTGGGATTGACACAACCTCTGAAACAGATCATCCCCCTCAAAATTACCGGGATCCTTTCCGGCGGCCAATAGGAGGAAAACCAAATTTACATAATCATTGGTTTCCCCAGACTCACGGGTATAGGCTGCCTGTTCTGCAATGGCTTTATGGATGGATGTCTCTTCCATGGCTCGGCCGCTCAACTTTAAGGCCATGTACCCCCAATGTGGCAGGCTCCCCTGCCTTTTTTCCAGAGCAGACAAGTAGGCAGTGGCCTTAGAGAATGACTCCTGGGCCTGCGTATTTCCAATAGCCAAGGCTGGCACCATGGCATTCACTAACATAATAAACGTGGTCAATATAGCAATATATCTGGCTTTTAGAGATTTTCTAACATAATGCATCCTATGATTGGTATGTTCATTCAAAATAACGGTCCTCCTTTCCCTCTTAGAGCTAACTTTAACTTCAATCAGTTTTTTTCTGAACCAATTCTTCCCACTGGGGTCCGTTGGAGTTGATATCGGTACTGTACCACCAGATCACCCGATCCCCTGGCTCCACCTTTTGTTCTGTTGCCGCCACCATAGGTACTTGACCGTTTACCTTATACATCCAGCCGTTCATTCCTTTGTTATGCTGACCGGCAATACTGCTTACAAAGCTACTAGTCTGCATGCCATAGCGTAACCCGGTGGCATGGAGCACTCCCATGGCCGTCATGCCCCACGGGTTATCCTGGTTGATTTCCAAATCCTGAGGTCCAAAAAGCACCTCCCCCTGTTGACCAACCACGGCGATACCAATGAGAAGATTTTTCACAGGGGTTGTCGTGGCTGGTGGCGTAGGGGAAGTACCCCCTTGAACTGGGGATGGATCCTGTTTGTCAATATTATTTTTTTTATCTAGAATCTTTTTTTGCCCATCAGAAGTTACCTTTGACTCCTGTGACTCCTGCTTTTGCTTTTCTTTCGGTTGTGGGTCCGTTACTTTATCACCCGCGGGAGATGCCAAAGGGGGTTGACTCATTTGTTCCTTTTGAACCGGGGGCGGGTGACCAGTGCCACCCGCTTGACGATTATCCTGTTGACTATAGATGATTGAACCGAACAAAACAGATACCACAACCGCCAGGATTACCCAGTGCCAACCAAATAGACCTGCTTTTTTCACCCTTTATCCACCTACTTCATAGATACTAAACGATGGAGTAGCACAGCGACTTCTGCCCGGGTAGCCGGGTTTTTGGGTCGAAAGGTATTATCTTCATATCCCTTGATTACGCCCTGGTCCAACATGGTCGCAACACTTTCGGAAGCCCAGGGTCCAATGGTCTCCCGGTCGTTAAAGGTCACCGGTTTTTCCCCTCCGGTCAATTGGAAAGCCCTCACCAGCATCACCGCCATCTCTTCCCGGGTCACCGGATGATGCGGGTCAAAGGTACCATCCGGATACCCGCTGACAATCTTAGCCTTAGCAGCAGCGCTTACCGGAGAGGCAAACCAGTCGGTGGGAGAAATATCTGAGAAGGGGTACATATCACTGGCAGAGAGATTTTTGATGCGAGCCAATAAGGTAGCCAGTTCGGCCCGGGTAATGGTACGGCCCGGTTCAAAACGCTCCTCAGATACGCCGCTAATAATCCCCTGACCAGCCAACGATTCAATGGCGTCCCGGGCCCAGTCAAAGCCGGTTAAATCAGCAAAAGTCTTTCTGGCTGGTTGAGGATCCATGGTTGGCGTAGTTGTTTTTCCTGTCACCATATAGCGGGAGAAGTGGGAAATACGAGCCATGATAAGGCTTCTCTCTGCATCAAAAACAGCAGGCAATGCCACCCAGGTTTTTTCTTGGGGATTGTACCAAGAAAAAACTAGGTTTTCTGGCTGAACATTTTCGGGCAAAGCCACTTGAATGGCCACCGTTACCGGTTCGCTAAAAGTCAACCCCTCAGGTCCCATGTGGTAAACCGGAGAAACAGCTCGGAATCCTTCGGGAAGTTTCTCCCAGCCTTGGATACTGCTGTTGATGTCGGATGGTGACATAGGCAATGGTGTTTCTTCACGGACGGTAATTTGCGCACTAGCACCAAGGGCATTGGCCGGGATCACCAGAGCCATTTCTTCTCCTGCATCGGAGACAACCGCCCCTTTATTGGCTTCCACCTGTTGCTCAATCTCTACTCGATTAGCTTGCAGCTTTTTTTGCCGTTCTTGGGCTTCTTCCCCCTTCATCAGTTTATCAGGGGCAACCACCGCCACCGCCTGCTTTACATCACTTAGCGACCCCAAAACAGAAGTGCTGCCTGCAATGCCAAGTACCTTCTGAATATCCTCCAAGGTTTTTGCAACACTGCTTGTAGGTTGTAAAGAGGACGGGAGTAAGTCCACTTGTTCTTGCACAGATGAGGGGATGTTCGAATTAACCGCCGGCTGATTGGACCAACTTCCATCAGTTGCAGTTTCCCAGGTAGGGCCGGGATTATTGATGTCCAAGCTGTACCACCAAATAACCTTATCCCCATCCTTAACAGGCTGATCCTTAGCCATAACCATGGGGGTTCGTCCGTTAACCATATACATCCAACCCGTCATACCCTGGTTGGCTTCTCCTTCAATGGCCGTGACGAAACCGTCTCGGTC
This sequence comes from Desulforamulus reducens MI-1, assembly GCF_000016165.1. Lineage (GTDB taxonomy): Bacteria > Bacillota > Desulfotomaculia > Desulfotomaculales > Desulfotomaculaceae > Desulfotomaculum > Desulfotomaculum reducens. The sequence continues at coordinate 2,904,117 of NC_009253.1, forward strand.
ACTGTAACTAAGCCCGGTCTGGTGTAAAGCTTCCATAGCAGTCATGCCCCACTGGCCAGTTTTTTCTACAGTGACATAGGAGGGGCCAAACAGCTTGCTACCTGTTTTTCCAACCACTATCACACCTACACTGGCAGTATCTACCCCAGGTGTGTTACCGCCGTCCCCTGGGGTAGAACCGCCGGAGGAGGGAGTAAAACCTAACGTGTGAAAGGCATTTAGGGCTATGGTGGCGCCAAAAACATTTTTGCTGTCACCAAAGCTACCATCATTGTTTAGGGATTTTTCCAGCAGCCAGTCCACGGGGCTTTTGCCCTCACCACTTTTTAATTCCCGGGGATCCTGGTTCAAACGCTTCATGGTTAGGATCATCTCGGAAGTGTCTACCACCGCATCGTCCCAGCCAGTTTGATAGCTGCCATCATTCCTTTGCTTTTCTTTAAGATAGTCCACCCCTTTTTTGATACTGGCAGCAACATCTGCATCGGTGGCATAGCCCTTTAGGTAGGTTAAGGATCGAACCGCCTGGGAAGTGGCCATAAAGTCGGGATAATCTGGGTATGTACTATCCCATGCTCCCATGTTGTCCCCATCACTAATCTGCCGATCGAGCAGGAAGATCCTGGCATCGTCCTTAATGGCATCTATCTGTCCCTCTGTCCCCAGGGCCAGATACGCCCATACATCACCAAAGAGGTTGTTGGAAAAGCCCTGAGACGAATGCTGATCATGTAATAAAAACGTCAGCTTCTCCACACGCTCGGCCTCTTCAAATCCCTTCATGGCCAATAGGTTTAAACCTACGGACTTAGCCTGGGGAACTTTGGCCCAAAGAGCATTTTCACCTGCGTACTGGTCATAGGTAAGTCCTTGTTTTTTTAAGGCAATTAGCAACTCGGCTGCCGCGGTACTGCTATCTCCGCTGACAGGTAGGGCTGCCGTATCCTTGTCTTGTACACTCTTTAGGTAGGTTAAGGCGTCATCGATGGCTTCCCCTGCCACATCGGAATCAAATTTCGATAAAGCAGTCACCGCCTGGGCGGTCAACTCCGAATCCTTGGGTGTATATGAAGTACCATAGGCTTTGCCTGCCGGAGTGCCCCACTCATCATGGTCTCTTTGGAATTCATTAAGGTAGGTCAGGGCATTAACCTGATCCACACCGGTTAGTTGGTTGGTTTCCCCCAAGGCTCTTAACACAGCCACCTGGTCAAAGACGCCAAAATCTCCGCCTGAACCGAAATAAACCTGCCCTTCTTCTGTAACAGAAGCTTTGCTACGTATAGCATCGCCCAGTTGACTCACCTTTTCATGGGTTGGTTCAAGGGCATATAGAGCACCTAAATGTTTAGCCAATTCAGTGGCTGATTTATCGTTGGCATTTTCTGCAGCATATACGGCTTCGGCTACGGCTTTGTCTTGTAAGGAAATTCCGTTTTTTACCCAGCCATCCTGGGTTAAGTCTTCTCCGGCAGTTTTTAATGCTACAACTGTTCGAGCATCAAAGGCGGCAAAACCGCTGTTACTATAATCCTCTGAAAGGGGATAACGGCTTTTCAAAAAAGCAACGGCCTTGGTGATAGCCTGTTCCACTCTTTCTTTTAAGGCTCCGTCCAAATCATCTTTGATCAGAGCCAGGGCTTCTAAGGCTATTTTGGTTCCATATTCGTTAGCATAAGGCCCAAAGCTACCATCCGGATTCTCGTGAACCAGAAGGTAAGTAATCAAGCTGTTTTTTTCCAATCCCAGTTCGTGTCCGATGGTGATGGCGTCCGTAGCCTTAACCAAGTCTTGTTTGGCCGACGGGCAATATGGTTTTGTCCACTTGTCAGAACCCAAATCTTCCCCAGCTAGGGTTAAAACATAAGCCGTATAGCCGTCCAAACTTTCCCCGGCCATATATTTTTCATGTATGAACTCTACGGCTTTGCCAGCTAATTCTCCTCCACTGGCTGTTGTAGGTTCGTTGGCAAACGCAGAAAAAGGAAGTAGCAGATTGGTTAAAAAACATACCATGAACAACAACACGATTCTCTTGCCAATCGATGAATTAAAAAAGAGGTTTCCCATTACACATTTCTCCTTCTAGTTATCTGATATTGCTTGACAATATTTTTGAATAGCTCCGGTTAGAGTTCTTTGAACGCCGTTGGCCAATAGACAGCCGGTTACAGTAGTGGGGCCGGCATAATCCGCCAAAGGTCCTTTGGGATTTCCCGCCACAATGACAGCATCGGTACCCGTACCAGTGGCCGGAAAACCCGACTGAAGACATCGAACCCCCATCTCTCCCAGAGTTCTGGTCTTGGCTTCAGTAATGGTTTGCACCGCATTAACCAATCCTCCCGGTGTCAACGAATGGGACAAAAAGGCCATGATGTTGATGGTTCCCGGACAGGGCTTGGTTTGAGAAAAACAAACCGTTAGGCCTGCCGCACAAGCATTGCTCAAGCCAGCGGTGGTGATGACCACAGCCTCCTGGGTTCCACAAGCCAGTTGAGCCCATACGCCATGACTAACCCAGGCGGCTGTCATTAGAGCAGAGCAAGCGTCTATTTGACAAAAAGGCAGGGTTGCCTCTAACCATTTTGTCATTTCCTGGTTTGGGTTGCAGGCATCATAATTTTTGGACACCTGTCGATTTAGAAAAAGAAGTTTAGTACCAATACCCCCACCCAAGACGCCGGAGCCAATGGAAAGCCAAGGTTCATTAGCCTCTACCAGAATACACTTTGAAGTTACCCGGCCTCGCAATCCAGACAGCAAATGGATTGGCGTGTCGGGCTTAGGCGAAAACATATTCATCTTCACGGACAGCCCTCCATAGATTGTTTTTCCTCAGTGATAAAAAAACAATACATCTCCTTTGCTATAAAATAATTGTTTGTACTAAGCACAAATAAACCTTACCCAAAAAAGGTAAGGTTTATTGAAGTAAGCCACTGGCTTAGTGCCTCTCACCTTCCCATCGACCGTGGGTATATTCTGGTGAAACAAACAGGTAGGTCTCCTGACTTAGAATCATCAAAACTTCACGTCTTCCCAGTTGATTACCTCATCGGCTTAAACCAGTGACACAGGTGTGAAGATTTTCATCCATACAGTGGCGGGACCGCGCCGGCTTTGCACCGGTCTTCCCTTTTAACGCTTCTTAATAATAAGCGGCCTGTTTCTTCTGTATAAAATTGTATAAATTGATATAACTTGGATATTAATCTTTATTCAATATATTTCTATAAAATCCTCTAACTTATATTTATTTTTGTATTAAGTTAAACAAAAAAGAAGCATAACGTATCCATAGCGGATATTTATGCTTCTTTATATAAAATAAATGGAGCGGGTGAAGGGAATCGAACCCTCGTAATCGGCTTGGAAGGCCGACGCTCTACCATTGAGCTACACCCGCATAATCTTATGGAATCATACTTTTCACCGGAACGAATATTATTATATCAAACTCACAGCAATTGTCAACAGTATTTTTACCCTTTGTTTTTTAATTTCAACAAATTATCAATCAGGCCACAGTTTTTTCCGCGGCCTGATAAATTAAAGACTACTTCTTAGGGATAAAAGTAATCAATATGGAAAATTTCTGTATTTATCTTATTGCCTTGTATTTCAATAAGACCCACTGAGGGTCTTTTCCTACCCCTTGGCTGTACCGGACTTCCCGGGTTGATGATCATAATATTATCAATAACCCGAAAATCAGAAATATGAGTATGTCCATAAATGGCCACCTGAGCCCCTAATTCCTTTGCCCTTTCCAAAATGGAATTGGTACCATACTTTACACCATGCCGATGCCCATGGGTTATGAATATTTTAAAACCTTCCACCTCTAGTAAATCTTCAATGGGGGCATCACCAGGATAATCACAGTTACCCATGACTCCCTTGGCAGGTACCTCCAGGGTAAAGGCCAATTCATTGCAATCCCGATAGTGATCCCCAGCATGGAGAATGAGGTCCACCTTCCCTATATGTTTCATTATATGATAAATGGGACCCAGCCTACCGTGGGTATCCGCTAAAACCAAAATACGCAATCCTTAAACCTCCTGGTGAATGTAAAGGCGGTTTAGAATCTCCATTGCTTTTTTTAGAGCTTTCCCCCGGTGACTAATGGAGTTCTTCTTTTCCATATCCAATTCTGCAAAGGTTTGTTTATATTCCGGCACGTAAAACAGGGGATCGTAGCCAAAACCACCCTCGCCCTTTAATTCTCTTAAAATAACCCCCTCACAGCTTCCTTCCGCTGTGTGAATCCTACCATTAGGTTCCGCAATGGCTATGACACACCGGAATCTGGCTGTCCGATGATCCTGGGGAACTCCTTCCAACAGACTTAATAATTTAGCATTGTTTGCCGTATCGTCCTTGGGTTCCCCAGCAAAACGGGCTGAGTAAACCCCCGGCGCACCCTTTAATGCATCCACCTCTAAACCCGAATCATCGGCCAAAGCCAATTCTCCGGTAAATTCTGCTGCGGCCAGAGCTTTTTTAATGGCATTGTCTGCAAAGGTATTTCCGTCTTCCTCTACCTCTGTAAAACCCGGAAATTCGCCGATGGAAACTACCTGATACCCGCAGGGTTTTAATAGCTCGGCCAACTCTTTCACTTTGCCTTTATTGTTGGTTGCTAAAACTAACTTCAAAAATTACACCTACCCTATCTTAGCTGCTATATCTCCCAGTACCTGGCGCTGAACCTTATTTAATTCTTCAATACCCGCTGCGGCTAAATCCAGAAGTTGATTCATTTCTTCTCTGGAGAAGGTGGCTTCCTCCCCGGTACCCTGAATTTCAACAAATCGCCCTGTTCCAGTCATAACCACGTTCATATCCACTTCAGCAACAGAGTCCTCTGCGTAGCACAGGTCAATAACCGGTCTGCCCTTGACAATCCCTACACTGGTAGCAGCTATAAAGTCACTGACGGGTATTTTCTCTAGCATACCCTGTTCAACCAATCTGTTCAAGGCAAAAATCATTGCCACATAGGCTCCGGTAATGGATGCCGTACGGGTACCCCCATCGGCCTGAATAACATCACAATCCATTGTTAGGCTACGTTCACCCAAGGCTTCCAGATTCACCACTGAACGAAGGGCACGACCAATCAGTCTTTGAATCTCCATTGTTCTACCACCAAGTTTTCCTCTGGCTGCTTCACGGATGGTACGGCTACCGGTGGCCCGGGGAAGCATAGAATATTCGGCAGTTACCCAGCCTTTGCCTAATCCCTTCAAGAAGGGCGGTACCCTTTCTTCCACGGTGGCAGTACAAATAACCCGCGTATCTCCTACTTCAATCAAAACAGAACCCTCAGCGTATTTGTTATAATTAGGTGTCATGCGCACTGGACGTATTTGTCCCTGCTTTCTTCCGTCAACTCTGTCCAAATGGATTGCCTCCTTAAGTAATCTGTTTGGAACGCCTGCGTGCCCTCCGCATAAGCTGGAACTGATCCGGTGGGGTTACGAGGCTGTCTCCTTCTACCACAGGTCCCACCAGACCCACCAAAACGTACAACTGGTCAATGGGGTCCCATTTAAATTCTTTCACCAGTCGGAAGTTCATAATCTCACTGGTTCTCTTTACGTGCAGGCGTGGCCCTGTACAGGGAAAAACAAGACTTTCCCCTATTTTAATATTTGTCTCATCGTGATAGTAAATACAAATATCCTTATCAATAACTTCTTTAACTCTTTTTTCCAATGAATTAAGGTCGATATTGGGTATTTCTTCAAATTCTAGCACAAAACCATGCTTAATATCGCTGTGAACTTTGGGTCTCTTAATCCCAAATTCATGCTCCAAGACCAGCCCTGTGATATCCTCGGCGGTATGGGCCATTTTTCTATAAATCAGGGATTCATAGACAATATCGACAATCTCCTGGGGCTCCGGCCCAAAAATATTGGGTCTGGTTACAATAACCTCTTCTCCGATACCAATAAGAATCTGAGCATTCATTTTCAACATAGAATAAAGAAGGTCAAAATGCTCCACAATAACCCGTCGATCATGCTTAATGGCCTCCTGTACAGCTTCTACAATGATCCATGGTTGCGTAAAGGCCATTTCAAAACGCATATCCAAATGATACGTCCGACTACGAAAATGTTTTTTTTCAAAATCATCTAGTAATGGCAATGGACGAACATTGATTCCATCATCATCATTAGTAAGCTCCAAACCCGGAAACATTCCCCGTATGAGTAAGGATTTACCTGCCCCGGCATCCCCCACAAAACCAATTAAGTGATCCTCCGGACTGAGGTAGCGATGGGCTAAGTTGCCGCCCAGGGCCAGTAAACGGTAGCGTCCCCTGGGCGCAAAATAGACCGCATGCATTAAATACTCGTGAATAATCGATACTGGCAACGCTTCTCCCCCTTTTATATCACGATGGTAGCTCCTTCCCTGGCTAGTTCTGTGGTCTTACCAAATCCCTCCTCCGCCTGTCTTTGCAATTTTGAGAGAACATATTCGGGGTAAAAGTGAGTGATCATTAAACGTTTTGCACCGGCTGCCGCAGCCACTTGCCCTGCTTGACGGGCAGTTAGGTGCTTTTCTTTTAGATAATCGGCATCCTGCTCTAAACCACTGGCCTCACAAAGTAATAGGTCTGCCCCGATGGCCAGTTCAATTAAGCCTTCATTGAAAGCGGTGTCCCCGGAGAATATAAACCTTTTGCTTCCCTCAATGGAAATGCTGTAAGCCGGCAAATTATGTTTTGCCGGAACAAACCTGGCTTTTAGCCCTGCCATTGTTATTTCCCGAGGATCAGGTATTTCATCAATTATATGAATTTGAAAGGCTTTCGTAAAGTCTTTAATCCTTTGAAAATCCTCCGCGGGGCCCGTTGGCATGTAAAGGGGCACCAACCTATTCATCCGCCCCTCTCGATTAGCGGCCTCGATGGCATGTCTCAGGGAGTAAATATCCATGATATGATCTGGATGCAGGTGGCTAAGAAATACCGCATCCAGGTCCTCAATGTTAATGTGCTGTAGCATTTTACTTAATATGCCATTACCCGCATCAATAAGCAGATTACACCCGTTATCCTGCAATAAATAGCCGGAGCAGGCACCGCTGACCCGGGGGTAAGGCGCCCAGCAGCCAAGGACGGTAAGTTTCAAATTTTATTGCACCTCACAGTTGTTAACTTTCAGTCATTTTTTAATCGTTCGTTGTTAGCTTTGAGCAGTGTACATTTAGCCATGAGCCGTGGGCCATGACTTTTGGGTATTCCTTTGGGGTCAACCTTGGGCCTTGCCGTGAGTTTTTAGTCTTCAGTGTAAGTCCTTAGGCTAATAACTCATGGCCGACCCCGAAGACCATCCCTTAAGCCTCACCCCAAAGCAAAGGCACAGCACCCAATGGCTCCATTGTACTGGGGGTGTTGCGGTACCACCACGGGTACCTTCATTTCATTCTCTATGATTTTAACCAATGCCTGGCTATGGGCAACCCCACCGGTAAAAACAATGGTATCCGTCAGCAATTTGCTAAGCATCGGTTTAATTCTCTTAAAAATGGTATAATTTACCCCAGCCCCCAGAGCAGAAATGGGGTGACCTTCCACCACTTTGCCAATTAATTCTGTTTCTCCAAAAATAGCGCAGGTAGAGTTCAGGTCCACCGGGTTTTCATCATAATAGGCCAGTTCATCCATATCAATATCAAGCACCGCTGCCATGTTCTCCAGATAACGGCCAGTGCTGGCCGCACATTTATCGTTGGTTTGGAAATCCATCATTCTCCCCTTGGACACTAAAACTACCTTACTATCCTGCCCCCCGAGGTCCAGCAGGGTGAATTCAGAAAGTCCCGTTTGGTGTATGGCCCCTAGTACATGGGCTTTTATTTCAGGTAAAATGTCCGCCCCTTTTAAATTAATGGTCTGTCTTCCATAACCAGTGGCTACAATCTTTTCAGGTAACCCTATCCCCAGAGCCTCCAGATCCACCAGTAGTTCCCCGTTTACGCTTTTACCGTGTTTTCGGTAAAAAGATACTGTGTCAAACTTACGAAAAGAGAGGCCGCCATCCTTATCCATTAAGGCCACTTTTACATTCCGGCTGCCTAAATCAATACCGCAAATCAATGTTATCACCTCAACATATCCAAAAAGGCATCCAACCGCATGCGCGTGCGGGCATCCAACTTATTGGGTTTATCTCCCTCCAATGTTAGAATGGGATATTTTAATTTCTGCCGAACAATTAAGTCTTCTATTTGACGGTAACAGAAACTTTGGGCGTAGTGAATTACCCCATCCACTTGCCTTTGCTCCAGTTCCCGGCTGATATCTTGCAAACGATAAAAAATGCCGTAGGGATAACTGTAAATTCTGTACTGCTCTACGATGTCGTCCGTTGCAAAGGGCATGGTAAACTGTCGCTGTACCTCGTTAAATACCACCCTGGCACCCCGTTCCTCCACATAATCATACAAATCATCCATAATAGGAGGAACGCCAATATAAGCCAGACGTACCTTTGCCTTGATGGGTTCCTTTGCGGGTAGCTCTGCCAGGTATTGGTCCACCCTGCGGCCAAAATCCTCTGGGTCTCCCTCCAAGTCACTGCAGCAGACTTGATATAAATGATTATCCCAACCCCGCACCCTATCCCCCTGCCAAGTTAAGCGATCCAATTCATGTACTTTGCTCCGAATGGCATCCAATCTTTTTTTGGCGTGATAAACTTCGTCCCAGGTGGTTCCCAGGGTATTAATCAGCTTTTCCATCTGCAATTTTAACAAATCATAGTCTCGATCAAAGGGAAAAGCAAAGGGTATAACATTAACTCCGGCCATTTCCAGCGTTTCCATTAGGGCATGGGTGTTACTACAATCACCCTGGGTTACTGCGATAAGGGTCTGAATATCATCATTCTGAAGAATAGTGGAATAAAGCCCCTTTATCCAGGCACAGAGATTGCGGGGATAACCCGCCATCTCTGCCTCCTCTACCAGACTCTGTGGATTTTCATGGGTCACAAAAATATTATTAAGATCCACCGGTATTAACCCTGCAGCATAAACCACTTCCACTGGGATGGTGGTGGTCATTCCAACCTTCCGCACTTAGGAAATAACCCCCTTAGCTCGCAGCACTGCCAGGGTCCGGTTCATCTCATTAAAAGTGATCATCAGTCCTTCATCCACACCCATGCCTGGTTTGGCCAACATTTGATCTGGTTGTGTGGCAATACCGATATGTACGCAAACCTGTGCTGAGCGATCCGTTTCATTACAGGTGCCGCCCAAGTAGGCCCCGATACCACGTTCCTTAGCATATAGAATAGCCTCAATGGTATTATTAATTCCACCCAAATCTGGGGTTTTAATCTGTACCATATGCCCTGCCTTGGCATCCACAAACTCCCTGATATCCTCTAGGGTGTTGCACCATTCGTCCGCTACGATTTCAACATTGGTACCCCTTTTTTCCAAGAGTTGCCGTAATTCTGCCAGAGCTTCAATTTGAGCAGGCTTATTTCCCCGGTCCATGGGCCCCTCAATACGAAGCTTTAAAGGTGCAGCAGCTAATTCTAACTGGGCTAAGTAATCGGCCATGCGATGGGTGTTTTCATCAAAGGCCTGTCCGATGGTGCCATAAACATCAATATGTAAAATGGGGGTATAATCCTCTCCACCCAGCTTAAGGGCACGTTCCTTTAACCACGTCACATAATCCAACAGCTTCTCACCTTTACGGCCAAGCTTTTCTTCAACATTGTTTATTAAACCATGGGGCAATACATCGGCCCTTTTAATTATAATTTTATCAGCATTGGTGTAACGTTCGTCTCCAGTTTGGCAGAAAATTGGCACCCGGTTTCCCACCAGACTGCAGTTGTATTCTCGCGCCACAATCTCCGCCATTGTACATTGAGCAGCCTTAGCTGCAGCATCCAGTAAAGCCTGGGTAATACCATAACGAATGGCTGTGTGGTAACGGCTGCCGTCTGGCCGGGTTAGCTGATCAAACTCCTCTGCCAATGCCCGAAAGCCGTTGACATCCCGCCCAATTAGCTGAGGCAAAATTTCTTTTTCCAAAACGGGTATAAAGTCGCTGGCCAGAAATAAAGGGTCCCGTCCACCAGCACCGGAATACTGTACAGCAGCACAATCCCCATAGGCCACTAGGCCGCTCTCCAGCAGTAGCAACACTGAAATAGACTCCCCCCGCTGACGAACCATTGAAAAACCAGGGGTAGCTGGTTCACCCAAATAGGCAAAACCATCATGCTCTCGTCCCATCTTAATAGCCTTTTGATCATCAAAGTAAAAGCCGGTTAAGCCCGGCGAAACAACAGCACCGGTTATTTTCATCTTCGTTCCTCCGTTCTGTGATACATGGTGATATATATAACAACAGTATCGGTAAAGGCACGGATGTTATTTCCTAGCATAATAAGAGGGAAATAACACCGTGCCACTCCATTATCTGACCTTACCCACCAGCATTCCTTTGCCAATGGCATAAATATCATCAATGACCATTTGAAAGCTGGGTTCCCTGCCTTCAGTCTTTCCTCTTTGTGCTATTTTTTCCCGGTGAATCTCTTTTATATCTTCACCAAAGGGCAGGTTTCCAAAATCCAGCAGGCGAACCGCTCCATAATAATCCCTGGCCGGTAATAATTTACCTGCATTATAACGACTGGGAGCAAAGGGGACATCAATCACACCAGCCTGGAAACCCCGAACGGTACCCACAGCAATGTCTCCCTCACCAAATTCCAATAGTTTTTCTAAGATAGCCCTTGTTTCTGCTTTAATAAGTTCTTTCTCCTCGGTCAATTCTTGGGACTGCATGAGAGGCTGATCCTTCAGCATATTTAAAATCTGCTTGGTTGCTTTAATTCCAGAAGCATTGGCTTCCTTAGTAGGAATACCCATTGCTTCATGTGGCGTTTTGACAATGACTTTGGTAGCCTTCGCCAGAGCAGCGGTTGCCGCACCCCAGCTAATTACACCAAAGGCTTTACTCTCATCCTGGGGAAAGCCACCCATCCATTGGTGGAAAACCGTGGTAACAACGGTATCTTGATACCCGAAACGGGAAAGATATTCATCGGCCAGCTCTTCCAGGGAACGGATAGCCGCCACATCCTGGGTTAAGTTGCCGCACTGACCATAGCCAAGGGTTAAACTTTTTACACCCTGTTCTGCTGCCAACAGTGCTTCTAGGATAGCAATACTATGTGAAATACAGGGTGGTACCAATGTTCCGGTTAGTGGTCCAAAGGGTTCTCGGTTAATGGAGATACCTCTCTCTTCATAGTACCCTACCAGTCGGTCGGCATATTGCCAATCCCGGATGGAACGCTCCAGAGGAACATCCTTGGCATAGGGAATGTTGTAGGAAATACCGCCACCCTCGTAGGCTGTGAAACCGCCGGCCAGTGAAATCTCGGTCAGTAGCCGAGCATCAGGTGTCCCATGCCGTACCTGTACCGGAGATATTACCGATTCAACCACCTGGCGGCAGGCTACAACACCGTGGTTTACAGCAGGAAAACCATTTAACATAGAACGTCCTACGGACCGACTCTCGTCAATACCCGCTTGGGCTTCGTTATAACGATTTTGCCGGGTATAACTATCGATGGTGGTGGGTAATAAATCCGCCTCTCCTTCGGTTTCCAGGTAGCGCAGAAGCTCAATGTGTTCATTTACCAGTGCAACTCCAGCTCTGGGTTGCGCTAGGGTAATACCTTCTTGTTTAGCGGTTTCCAGTTTTTTAGCAAAGCGGCGATTGTCAGGTATCTTCGATTGGTATGCAATGGCCTCTTCCAAATCTACTTCCTGCCCGGTGGGCCAGCTGTTTAATATTTCCCTACGAATTTCGAGGAATTGATCCCATTCCAACCTCTTATTGGTTAATTGCAAGTATCTCACACTCCTGTTAAGCCCTCAGCCGTCAGCCTTCAGTCCTCAGCTTTTAAGGACTCAGCTATTGGCTCTTGACTTTTGTTTTCGGTAAAATTTCTTAATGGCAACGCTTTGGACCATGAGCTTTAGGTTAATGGCACATGGCTCACGGCCAACCCCATAGGCTGAAGGCTTGACCCCCAAAAGCATCCCTTAAGCTTCAACCATATATTTTTTTGCCAGTCGTAGGGCTGCGGTTGGTTTTACTTCTGCCAAGAGACCCACTGCAGCCAGAATATACTCTTTATCCAACAAAAATTTAGGCTGCTTGGGTCGGAGAACCGTAGGTTGGTCCTGTTTATAAAGTGCACCCTCTAGGATTTGTCTGGGATGAGGATGATTAACAATGACACCCCCTGTACCAATTAAATAGGGTACTTCTGTAAGATCCTTGCCATGTTGAATATACATAGCCCCCATGGGTGTCCAAACATTTTCCAGGGTACCGGCATGTCTTTCCATTGCCAGATCTGTGGCCAGGCGAGCCATTGCCGTATCAATTTCCCATTGTTTTCCGTTCTCTGGCAGTAATTCAACACGATTTTGTACATATTGAACATAGGATTCCACTTCCGACTCCGGTAATCCTGTTACAGAGGCCAGTCGTCGAGATCCGATGGATTCCAATAGCGAAAGGGCACTAACCCGCATGCCCAGATCCCCTTCCACCGTGCGTTTTGTGAAGGGTTCCGGTAAACCTTTATAGGTAACCCCAGAGCGGGTGGGATGCCCTTCGGCCACTGAATGTATATCAGTGGTGGCACCTCCAATGTCTACGACGATTAATTCTCCCAACCCTGCTTCATCTTCTGTGCCTGTGGACAAGAGTTTTGCTGCATTTAAAACCGCCGCCGGGGTTGGCATCAAAACCCCTTGTATGTAGGTTTCCGCCCTTCGTAATCCCTTGGCCTCCACAATTTTCTCCAGGAAGGTGGCTCGAATAGCATCACGGGCCGGTTCTACATTTAATTTATTTAATTCCGGCAGTACATTGGCCGTTACTCGTACATCCTTACCCGCTTTAAGAAGAATATCCTGAACTTCATCAGCGGCGGATTTGTTACCGGCAATAATAATAGTATTACCGTACTTGGTTTTAGCCAACATTCTGGCATTGTGCAGAATGGTTTCTTTATTGCCTCCGTCAGTACCACCGGCCAGTAGTATGATATCTGGACAACTTCCATCGATTTGTTCTATCTCCGAGGATGTAAGTTGATGGGCGTAGACACCCAGTATTCTAGCCCCTGCTCCCAAGGCCGCCTGTCTTGCTGCTTCCACCGTCAGTTCCTTGACCAGTCCAATGGCTACCATTCGCAGTCCGCCAGCTGCACTGCTACAGGCCAAACGGCTTTGAAATTGAGGTAACGTACCACCAAAAAAAGGTTTTATTTCTTCCAGTGCTTTGTTTAAACCTTCCAGGATATTGGTTTCCACTGTGGTAAGACCTTTGGCTGTGGCAATAACTTCCGTAGCTTCTACATCCACGGCTGTGATCTTGGTATAGGTACTACCAAAATCAATTAATAGGGCCAGTTCCATGCCGGTCCCCCCTTAGCATTTCTGGACAAACCCAAAATCCATTAACAAATCATCAATGGCTTCCTGGGGCATGGTTCCCGGAGGATAGGCCCGGTCAAAGCCCATGGCCAGAAACTTTTTCTCCACTGCCTGCCAGTCCTGTTTGCCAACCACTAGGTTACCACCTACATATAATTTGATGTCACCAATACCGGCTTCCACAGCCTTTTCTCTTAGACCACGGCAGTCAATTTCTCCGTGTCCATAGAGTGAGGAAACCAAGATTGCATTGGCATTGGTTTCCACCGCAGCGTTGATAAACTCCTCTTGGGACGCCATCACCCCAATGTTTACCACTTTAAAACCTGCTTCTGTAAAAGCATATTCCAGAATTCGGTTTCCCACCGCGTGAACGTCTGCCCCTATGACGCCCAGTACTAAAGTTAATTGTTTCTTTTCCTCAACCACACGGAAGACCTCCCAGTTCAATTCGCTTATTAATAAATTGCTTGATTTTTCTTAGTTTCTCCCATTTTGGAAATTCTTCCTCCTTAATAGAGAACGATTTTACTTTTATTTTTCCATTATACAATAATAAAACTCGGCAAACTTCTTCACCGAGTTTTAGCTTCATTTATTGTCCATAAAAATATGCATTAATCCCTTTAACAATGGCTTCTGCTGCTTTTTCTCTAAAGTCTTCGGAACTAAGCAACGCTTCTTCGTCGGAGTTTGAAATAAAGGCTGTCTCAATGAGAATACTGGGCATCATACTGGTACGCAATACGGCAAAATTTGCTTGTAGTACGCCAATATCACGCCTTCCTAGGGCAGCCGTCAGCTCATTTTGAACATTCCTAGCCAGCCGGTAACGATCATCCTTTTGTTCGTATAGATTAGGCATGTTGTTAGGGGCATAATAATAGGTAGATGTTCCATCAATCGATCGGTTTAGATTAGCATTGCTGTGAATACTTACAAAAATATCAGTACTTTGCTCATTGGCCAACCGGGTAATTTCATACAGGTCAACAAACTTGTCATCGGAACGGCTCAAAAATACATTGGCCCCTTGTTTTCTCAGTAATTCAGCTACTTTTAAAGTAATGTCCAGGTTTACATCCTTTTCTTTTAAACCATTCTGACCAGATGCGCCGCCATCGTGACCACCATGACCGGCATCAAGAAATACTGTTTTACCCTTTATGCCATCGCTGTAGGAGATTTTGCTAATATCTAAGGTTAATGATTTTTTATCCTCAGACAGACTCACCTTTACCCTGGCCCGTTCCTTTAGATCAACGACCAACCGTGAGTAATAGGGGTCCTGATTATAGCCGGTTCTTATTTGACCAACCAGTTCAGTATTAGCAGAAATGGTTTCCGGAGTATTGTCTAGATAAACATCACTTAAATTTACCACATAGCGAGAAGGGCTGGATAAAGGAAAGGTATTATAATTAATTTTCTTGTCACTGACAATATTTATGTAGGTGTGATCTTCTTTTTCTTTTACCTCTATATCCACCAATTTTGCCTTGGGAACATTTTTGTTTTCCTCCGTATCTGAACTTCCACCGGTTTGTTCACTGCTAGCTGGTGTTAAGCCTGGTAGCCAGCTATTATCCTCTGTACTGGGTTGAGAAGGTTGGGATGGTTGTTGAGGTTTCTGGGGTTCCAGAGGTTCCGGTTGATCCACCACCGATACCAACCAACCTGCCACCCATGCCGTTGAACCATTGGCCTGTCGTACTTGTAACCATTGGCCAGATCGGCTGATGATAGGTAAGCGAATCCCCCTGCTGACCTGACCTGCCACACTGTGGCTAGTTCCTGGGCCACTACGCAAATTCAAATTATCTGAATTGATGACCACAACTTGACCAGCGGGAGCAGGCTTGGCAATTGTTGGCGAAGTAACCGATGCCGGAGCAGTGGGCTTGTTTTCTACTGCTACTAACCAACTAGCCACCCAGCCGGTAACATTGGCCCCTTGTACTTTAATCCAGTCGCCCTTCTGAGTCAGAACAGTAAGCCGGTCACCCTTTTTTACTTTTCCTGCAATACCATACGTGGTACCGGGGCCACTTCTTATATTCAGATTATCCCCCTTCACCACTGCCACTTTGCCACTGTTTACGGCAGGGGTTCCTTCAGGGGCTTTCGCCGGCGCAGATTTCCCCGGGGTATCCTTTACACTCACCAGCCAACCAGCGGCCCAGGCAGTTTTCCCGCCTATCTGGACTTTATACCAATCCCCGTTTTTAGCTAAAACAGGTAATTTCGTTCCCTTAGTGGCCTGACCCATCATGGCTGTATTGGTATCAGGGCCGCTTCTCAAATTTAGCTTATCAACATTTACAATGACCACTTGGGTTGCGTAGGCCGGTTGATTCACACCAACAGGATTAAACATAATTGAAAAAACTAACCCCGCTAGAACGGCATATCGAAAAAAACGCTTATATATTAGATTAAGAATCATATCTACCTTCCTTTTCGGGAAAAATATACCATAAGATTTTTCTATTTATATGACGAAATACCTCTAATTTTTGTTACGGAAATCATATGGAAATTTAAGGATTAAATTCTACAACATTTAACTATGATAGAAAACACGCATAAGAGTAGTTCATAAGGTAAATATTTTAATCAGTATCAACCATTTTTATAAAGTATTATAAAGGAGGGTTCTATGCTCAAAGTTACTATTTCACTGGTGTTTTTTTTTACTTTATTTATCTTTCACCCATCTGCCGCTCTGTCAGTTGGATATGATTCAAGTCAAAGTTGTTGCCCCATGAATGAGGATATTGACCGAACATTGCTACCTGCTAACCCTCCAATGCAAGGGAAGGATGTTGTAGATTTGCAGGAAGAACTAAAGGCCCTGAATTACTATAACGGCCCTACCAACGGTATTTATGACTCCCTTACCCAAAGAGCCCTACGTAAATATCAGCAAGACCATTACTTAAAAAATGACGGGGTAGTTGATTGGGAAACTTGGCACTCTCTGGCCCTCAATCTGGAAAAACCTGTTACAAAATCAGAAAAAACTCTTCCGCCAACTGGTGATATGGCCATTATTATTGATACAACCACCCGTAAACTTACCGTACTATCTGATGGTAAACCCTATACACAATTTAATGTAGCCTGTGGTAAACCTTCCACCCCCTCACCGGTTGGCAGTTGGCAGGTTGTACATAAAGCTACCAATTGGGGCACTGGTTTTGGTACCCGCTGGCTGGGATTAAACGTTCCCTGGGGAAAATATGGTATTCATGGCACTAACAAACCCTTTTCCATTGGTAGCTATGCCAGCCACGGCTGCATTCGCATGCATAATTCCAGTGTAGAAAAGCTTTATCCTTGGATTCCTAAGGGAACACCAGTGTATTTAATCGGCAGCCCCTTTGGTGTTCCAGGCCATGGACATAAAAAGTTAGTTCGGGGTGACAGAGGTGCCGATGTATTTGAAGTACAACGCACTTTAAAAAGGCTTGGCTATTATGAAGCCCAGATAGATGGCATCTTTGGTTACAGTATGGAAGCAGGTATTAAGAAGTTTCGAAAGGCCAATGGCTTGCCAATGGATAATTTTGTGGATAGTAAAATGTACAAAGCCCTTGGGTTATAAAAAAAACCCGGTGCATTGCACCGGGTTTTTTTTAGTGTGAAAACTATCCAATTTTTTCAACCTGTTGCATATCTCCAGCGGACTCTTTCTTAAAGCGAATTACCTTTGGCTGCCAATTTAACTCCCTTAGCAATTGGCTATAATCTTCAGCCGAAACATCTTCCCAAGCTTTTTTTAACAATACCAGGAAAACGGCCTCCATAACATTGGTACCAAAGGTACGCCCCTGAAATTCTGGCGTGGTGGTGATCAATGCACTGGCTCCACGGTCCATCAATTCTTCCACATCCTCCCGGGTAGTGGTATTAGTCAGAATCATTTGACCCTTTAATTTTTTCGGCAGGTACTTCCGAATAAAATGGTAATCCCCGGCCACCACTTCCGCCTCGTCATAGTATTTAGCATATTTCTTACTGTTGAACCGATGCTGTTTTTCCTGACTTTGTCCTGTAGGATACAGCATCCGAAAGGGTAATCGTGAAATCACAGGCATTAGTTTTGAAGCAATGTTGTGCAACTTCTCTAAACTGTACAAAGGTAGGCGAATACCCAAGGAAAACATCAAGTCCCCAAGTGTTAGCTGGCAACCGATCTTGGCAAAGGCCTCTGCCATGCCAAAGCGGTCCATTGCACTGACCATTAGTACCCGTGTATCTTGCTTAACCAAACCTTGGGCACCCATATATTCCACGGCTTGCCGTTCCAGGGTATTTTTTAACCCACTACCATCAACCACTGGCGTCTTTTTTACTGTTTCTAACAAGCGTAGACCGTCCTGTAAAACATAACGGGTGTTTCCTGCATACAAGTAGACATCAATACCGCCCAGCCCAATGGCATCTACCTTACCGTCTAATTCTTTTAGAATGGAGATGGCTTTATCCATATTTCCGTCGGTACCAGTACGGCTAATTTCAAATTCCTCACCCAAAATCTCGACCCTTGCCACATGGTTTCTTCTGGAAGATCCTAAACTGACACTGACAACCTTTTTCATACCAGCCCTCCGTAAAAACTCTAGATATAGCCAGTTTAACCACATTTTAAAAAACTAGACACCCTGCTAAAATAAAAAGAATCACTTTTAGTGGTTCTTCCATTTGTACTTACCTTTATTATTACTCCTTTTTACAGTGAGGTCGTGCTTCTCCAGAAGCTGCATTGCCTCATCATAACTATCAACATAGCCGGAATGAAAAGTACCTATTTGGGCATCAGTAAAGGTGCTCTTCAAAGAACCTTCTCTGGGGGCAGTAACTTCTACAAGGTCTTTCACTTCTCTTTCCATAAAACAACACCTCCGAAGTTAGAAAGATTAGAAGGAACCTTCATATTTTTTCAATACTTGAGAAGCTTTATCACCCATTTCATCGCTTGTCACTACCGTTACTAAAAATGCTTTACCCCCTGCAATGCCATAATTATCAGCAGCCATGCCGGAATTAGAAGGATCAGCACCCATTAAAACTCTTGTATCGTTATTCTCCAATGGGCTGGTATTAGCTGAATATATGGTTAAACCTGTTAAAGTCTCTGCATTCAATCCATTATTAATTGCCGCATCATTACTAACCCCGTAACGGGAAATTCGGTCCAAAGATACCTCATTAATTCCCATTTGCTTTAGTTCTTTTACTGCAGCTTCCGCTTTGGTACTGGAAGGGAAATAAGCAAGAATGGAACGCATGCCCTGGGGTAATGTCATTTTTTAAATCCCCCTTGTTTTATTTTTTTTATTTTTCCCTTAAACCAGGTAAATAAGTATTATTATCGCTGTAAAAATATGTTTTTTTAGAAATAATTCAAAATTGTCTCGCCTGAAGATTTTACTTTACTGACTAAACTATCACTTAAGGGGAAAATATGGTAAACTGGAGGTAAATATTATGGGGGGTGACCACATTTGAGCAACGATAACACCCAGCTTCCTACATTGGAACAATATATTCTTGTGGCTCTGATGGATATTTGTCGAGGCTTAAAGGTTAACCTGCCGGTGGACCTAGATAAAGAAACTCAAAACACTGTATTGAAGGATGTTTTATCATCAGCTATCAGTTATGCAGAAAATCAGGAGAGTATGCAAGTTATCAGTGAAGAATTGTTCCGTTGCTCCAGGGAAGGATGTACGCTGCAGGATCAAATGGAACTAATCCAAAAACAAAGCCCGGATGTTATTAATGCCAAAATGGTGGCAGCTGCTTACCTTTTAAAACTTATCAATAAAGAACAAAATCTAGTATAACGTTAAAAAGCCACCGGTTATTTAAATCCCGGTGGCTTTTTAATACTTTAACCATTAAATTCCTGTACAAACATCTTGCCATATTTGCCGCCGCTCACAACCCCAATTGCTATTCAATAATATACGTCAAATAACTGACAGGTGGGTTATTTTAGCAGACATTAGCTTATTTTTAATTTTTAAAAAAGACAGGTATAAAACCTGCCTTGAGTTTAAAAGACTACAGCCGCTTCATCCCGGTCAATTATTCGACGCATTTCCCGTATTCTTTCCCGGAGGGAAGGGTTGCTGTGACTGGCGTCATCAATTTGCCGAAGTAAATCAATCAATCTCCTGATGATAGAAACAATATCACCTTCCTGGAGACTGGTATTTTCCAGCAGGAAGTCAAGTCCCTGTCCGGTATACCAGGCATGGGCCACAAACCCAGGGGTGCTGGACCAAACCACAAACTGTGGGGGCACACCGGCATTCAACAACTCTTCCGTGATCTCTTGCACTGGTGTGGGGTCATAGGGTGGTGCGGGCACAAACTCACGGCGCCCAGGTATATAATCAACCCCTGCCAGAATCCCTGCCACCACCTCCAGGGGCAAATCCTCAAGTAAACCTGAGAAAGCCAGTTCCGTTACCAAAATCTCCTGCACATGAAGTTCCAAAGCAAAATTACCCCTGGGGTAGAACTCTCGTTCCTTGATGTAGCCCAGACTTTCCAAAATACTTTTTACATGATGATATTCATTGATATATTTTTGAGACTGCTGCTTAATCACGTTCATCTGCCCCACCAGACCAGCCCGCTGATAGCCCAAAGCGTCCAACTGGTCCCTGGCATCCACGCAAACCTCATGTAAGCATCTTTGGGTCTTCTGTTGACCAAGAATTTGTTTTATTTCAGCGATTCTTTCCTGAGAACCCGGTCTATTTTTATATTTGGATGAACTCAGTCGTTTCTGCTCCCGTATCAGCTTCCGTCGCTGCAAAGGACAAGTGGCATCTTCCCGGAACTCACAGAAATAACTTTTAGACTCTGCCACCTGCCGGTCGATCTCCTCCAGGAGGGTTTTAATCTCTCGCTCAGACCGCCGTTCCTGATAGGCGGAAAAGTTTTGGGTTAGAAATTGGTCAATCTCCTGATCGGTTTTCCATTTTAACAGGCTTAAAACAGTATTGGGGGAAATGGTTAATCGGCCATAAACCGATTCAACCTCGGCTTCATCAAAGAAACCTGTTTGGTCAGGAAATTTATCATCAATACGAATATAAACATGGCCCACCCGATCGAAGCCCCGGCGACCAGCCCGACCAGCCATCTGGAAAAACTCCCGATTCATTAATGTTCGAAATTCCTTGCCATCCCACTTGCGGCAGGAATGGAACAATGTGGTGGCTGCCGGAAAGTTTACCCCGGCGGCAAAGGTTTCAGTACAGAACAATACCCAAAGAAGTCGATTCTCATAAAGGCGTTCCACTAAGTTTTTCAGCACTGGCGACAGACCAGCATGGTGATAGCCAATGCCTTGTTGTAATAGTTTCCTCAACACCCGGCGGTGTCCCCTTTGGAAGATTTCCGGGTGTTCTTTCTCTGTATCCGTAATGGCTTTTAATACCTCATTCTTTTCATCGGGGAATAAAAAATCCCACTCCCGCCCCACTTCCGATGCTAATTCTTCTGTACGGGCCCGACCAAAAACAAAGTACAGCGCAGGCAGGTTATCCTGCACAGCCTCAATGGCGATGGATGGGTTTTCTGCTTCGGCGCGCTCCACGTCTCTTCCACCTCCCGTTTCCTTGCTCCACATCTTCCGCCCTTGCTAATTCCCTGGCCATTTCTCTGGCAACTCGCTCGGCCTTCCTCTCTTGGGAACGCTTGCGAATAGCCTCTTCAATATATTCTCTGGCTTCATCCTCGTCTAGAATGATACCCTCGGAATTGAGCCAATTAATAGCCAGCGGCACAGCCCGATTGGTTTCCACCACAACCTCTACCTGCTCACCCCGGACTTCACCCATCCAATCTGCAATCTCTTGAATATTGGGTACCGTAGCGGAAAGCCCTAGGAATTTTACATGGGCCGGAGCAAAGATAATACTTTCCTCCCAGGCGGTTCCCCGTTCCGGGTCGTCTAAGTAATGAATTTCATCAAATAC
Organism: Desulforamulus reducens MI-1; assembly: GCF_000016165.1. Taxonomy (GTDB): domain Bacteria; phylum Bacillota; class Desulfotomaculia; order Desulfotomaculales; family Desulfotomaculaceae; genus Desulfotomaculum; species Desulfotomaculum reducens. Next base: position 2,925,644 of record NC_009253.1, read on the forward strand.
CACGCAGGCTACATCTTGCAGCCCTTCGGGCTCAGAAAAACACCGATTCCGAAAAATTTCAGTAGTCATAATCAAAAGTGGTGCATAGGGGTTAATGGAAATGTCTCCAGTAACCAAACCAACCCTATCCTGACCAAAAACATTGCGAAAATCCACAAACTTTTGGTTACTCAAGGCCTTCAATGGCGATGTATAAACAGCAGACTTACCCTTCGCAATAACTGCTTCAATTAATCTCTCGGCAATCACGGTCTTTCCTGTGCCGGTAGGAGCCGCCACCAGAACATTGCGCCCTGCTAAGGCTGCTGTAACAGCTTGCTCCTGAAACTGATCTAAGGTAACCTGTCCCAGTAAAGGAGGGGGAGCTGCCACTGCCCGGCGAGGTCGTTTTTTACCGGCCGGGGGTTTTTCCTTGCGCAAAGCAACACTTAACTGAGCTGCTTCACGTCTTTGTTGCTTGGCTGCCAGGGACCATTCATGTTCAATGCCGGCAAATCTTTCTTTGATGGCCTGAATATCCCCACGTCGAACTAGGATTCCCAATCGACCATTTTCTGCTTCAATCTCACCAACAGGATTAATATAACCCTCTCTCACCAACCTGCGCACCCTTTCTGGTGTAGTATCCAGCAGGTCAGCTGCTTCTAATGTGGTTAGTTTAGCCGCCCTTTTTACAATTTTATGTAAATCAGGGCGGTACTTAATGGTTTTTACTTCATCCCGCCACAGACGGGTACTATTACCCAAACGGAAGGAACCCAATTCCTCCAACTCGTAAAGATTTAAAATATCCTCTTCACCCAGTTTTAATCGGTCGGCAGCCTCTGACACAGACATTGATCGGGAAGCAAGCCAGGTAAGAGGAACAATATCTTGCCCCTCGTTGGCCTCCAGATGGATGCCGGTCAACCTTTTTAATTCCTGCACGATGACTTTGGGCGGGTGAGGATAAGGAGAGGCCCAAAGTCCCACACCGTTAATATAAATGCGATATGCCCCAGCTGCTTGTATCATCTTGGTAGCAACTTCCCGCTGCTCTGGCACTTCCAGAACCTGCCCCAGAGTAAAGAAAGGCTGTTGCCTATAAATTTCCTCCAATTTTTCCCTTAGACCTTTCCCCATTTCTCTACGTGCCAGTTCAGCCTTCCCTTCGATGGTTGTAACTGTGGTTAACTTACCATCGGGTAAAATGATAAAGGGGTGAATTTCCTTACCAGCACGGAGGGAGGCCACCAGGGTACCATGAATTCTAAATTTCCGAATAAAATCATCCATCGTAAGGGGGCCATTTCTTGTGAGGTATTGGGCAGTGTCTTCCCAAGCCGCAGGACTGTCGGCCACTGCGTAATGACCACTAATTAATCTTAAAATTGGAAATTTTACCTTTGGTAGTAATTCTCCACCTAAAGCCTCAGCCAATTCTCCCCTGCTTAGTCTTACGTTACCATCAATAAAGATTTCCTTAAGTTTTTTCTCCTGAAAGGCCTGACGCTCCTTAAGCAACTTTAGCTGCTGATAACGTCTTTCCATCTCTGCCTTTCCTAGAGCTGTGTCCTTGAGTGTAAATCGACCATCCGGCAATTCAACCACCTGGTCCATATTCCGCAGGGAGGGTAATTCCTCGTTTCCTACTTCGAGCTTAATTTGGGCTAAATTTCTAGGCTGGCCATCCCTTAATAGGCGCAATATGCTACCCCTGGCATCATCACCCAGTAGTGCTGCTAACTTTCGCTGGCGCACTGCCACCAACTGAGGACTGTAACTCCAGTCACCAACTCCTGCGGTAGCCAGTTCCTGTTCCGCTACTTCATTCCGAGCCAACCACACAGTTTCTGCCTCTTCGCCGTTGCTGCGAAGCCTGGCAACCCTAAGATGGTGGCTTGCCACCAAAGACTGTAAAGCTGCCAGAAGAAGCTGGGGCTTTAATCTTAGCTTAAGTACCAGATCAACCAGTGAAACCGGTTTGTCCTCCGGCAACTCTTGAAGAATATAGGTCTTAAGCTGTTCCTTGTCTTTAACAACCAATACAGAACACTCCCCGGTATCATTCTCCAAACATATTTTAACTGCACATAAACTTTACCATAGCATAGGGTATTAGCCAACTTCTTATGCCTATGATACCCGACAAAAAGTAAAAATAAAAAACTCCGGAGCATTATTCCGGAGAAAGGTTTTTTCCAGATTCCTCAATGCATTGATAGCAGTTGCGACCCTTCTTCTTCGCCAGGTACAACGCATCATCTGCTTTTTTAATCAAAGTTTCCTGTGTATCCTTTGCTGCCAGTTCAGCAAGGCCAATACTGATGGTTACATGAATAGGCTCCTCATAATGATTAACATACAAACTGTTTGTTTCAATGACCTGACGTAACCTTTCTGCCACAATCTTTGCTTCATAAAGTCCGGTTTCCGGTAACAAAATGGCTATTTCTTCACCACCATATCGGAAGGCAAGGTCTTCTTCCCTTAGGGATACACAGATTAATTCAGAGATTTTTTTCAATATTAAATCACCTGTTTGATGGCCAAAACAGTCATTAATACTTTTAAAATAGTCCAGATCCAGCATGAGAAAGCTAAGAGGAAGCTTATTCCGCCTGGCCCGTCTTATTTCGCTCTCTAAACGAATTTTCATGTATTCCCGGTTAAACAATTTTGTCAATTCATCCATGTATAGGGGCTTGCTTAGTATCTTTGAGGCAAAAAAGAGAATGATACCCCCTAACAACACGATAATGCCAAAGCTCATAATTACAATGTTTTTTACATACCAGACTGAACGGTCAAATTGATGCAATGCAATATCAACACCCAGTAAACCAATAAATTGATTATTATGGTCAAAAAGAGGCTGATAACCAGTTATCACACTACCCCATCTGTTGTTAGTGTCCAGGCCATAGGTAGGTACCCTTTCTACATAGGCCCTTTCTCTTAAAGGATTGGCAACATCATAGCGATCTCGATTTCGATAGCCACTTTCATCTTCACTGGTCAGGACATAAAAATACTCCATGGGTGTTCCCGGTGGCTGTGCATATAGTTTTTCCTCCTCAGGGCTTACAAAATACCGTATTTCACTGCCTGACAACTTAGTCTCGACATAAATATATTTAATGTCACTGTGCTTTAACAGGGGTGCCATTTTTCGCTTGAATTCCATTGCTGCAACGTGATTCCGGGAGCTTAGGATATCCAATTGCTTCATTTGATTTACGAGTTCCTGATCCACTTCAATAAGACTTGCCGCAACTTGAGCCGAAAATTGGGCCCGTAGGCCCAGGTCCTTGGCCAAAATGTCGTAGCAGGCCTGGTAGGTGGCATAGGCCAGTGTAGCCATAGCAATGGTCATGGCTAAAAAGGATACCAAAAAGATTTTTAGAGGTGAGGTAATTCGTATATTTACCATCTTTTTACCTACTCATTTTTCTTTTTCTGGACAACTAAAGAATTTAAACATATAGGAATAAAATTCCTCTTGGGTTTATTAGAAAAACTTGGCTTCGCCAAGTCTTTAGACGTCGGCGGAGCCTTAGTTTGCCCTTATGCATATCGGAAAGTTTTATACTTTCTGATATGCTAAAAAAATGGTATTTTGTATATTCTTTATGGTCTATCTTTATCATCTTTGCTTTATATTTTTATAAACTAAAAAAACAATAAGAACCCTTTAGTTGATAAAGAACTAAAGGATTCTTTTATTTTTTTGCAGTAATTCACGTAAAGCTTGTAATAACCTTTCATTGTCTTCTTCTGACCGTACCGCCACCCTAAAAAAATAACCATCCAAACCAACAAAATTTTCACATTGACGTATCAAGATTCCCTTGGGCCCCAGGAAATTTTGTATTTCCTTCGCTGAATAGCCGCTTTCCCGGCAGTCCACCAGGATAAAATTTGCTGTGGGAGACAGAGGTCTAAGGCCTGGGATGGAGGCCAGACTTTCTGCCAACAGGGGTCTTAAGCGATTCATCTGTTCCAACGTGCGGGCACCATATTGCTTATCCCGCAAGGAGGCAACTCCAGCCGCCTGAGCCATTAGATTCACCCGCCAGGGTGGTAGGACAGATATTAAAGTTTCAATGACGTCCGGCGATGTGGCCAAGTAACCCAAACGCAGCCCTGGTATGGCAAAAAACTTGGTTAAGGAACGTAAAACATACAAGTGGCTATTATAAGGGATCTCTTGCAATAGAGATTGTTCCGGTGAGACAAAATCCATAAAGGCTTCATCTACCAAAAGATCAGCCCCGATGGCTTGAACCCGTGCCGCTAAACTCTTTAGGTGTTGTCTTGATACCAGTTGTCCGGTGGGGTTATTGGGATTACAAACGATTGCTAAATCACCCGGTTTTAGCTGCTGGCCCACTGCTTCGATGTCCAGAGTAAAACAGTTGTTCCTGTCCAAAGGAATGTAAACTTGTTCAATTTCCCCAAAGGCATCGGCATACTCACTAAAGGTAGGGGCTGGTAATAAAACCCTGCGAGGTTTTATTATCCTGCCCAGGGCATAGATGAGTTCTGCTGCACCATTCCCCAGAATCAGCATTTCCTCTGATAGGCCGGATGCCAAGGATATTTCCTTACGCAAAGTTTCTGCCTGGGGTTCCGGGTAATGCTTAATCTGAACCAGTGCTTGTTGCATAGCCTGCAGAGCCAGAGGCGATGGCCCCAGGGGGTTAATATTGGCACTAAAATCCAGTAATGCTTCCTCTTTTAGTCCATAGGTCTCTGCTGCCAGCCAGATGTTTCCACCATGTTTTTGCATAGGCACCCCCTCTACCTTAGCCCACCGCTAACCATCGATGTATGCCAAACCTTCCACTCCGGTTTCTTACCACCAATGTATTCGGCAGCTTCCGCTGCATCCACTCCGTCGGGGTGCATAATCATTCCCATGACGGTGCCGCTATGAGCCACCAGTACACCCAGGGCCTTCACTTCCGAAGCCCATTGTCTCCACTGGGCCAAATGCGGCTTAGGCAATACCACCTGATTAGCCTGGGCACTGATGCTGGCACCTCGTCCCATCATTTCCCAATCCTCGGTTAATAATCCCCGAGTTACTAACTCAGTGGCCTGACGTACCATGGGTTCCTTTTGAAAGTTCTTACTGGCCAAATCTTTACGATGGTTAAAGAGAATGGTATCCACCGTCCCTCCAGGATCCGCAATAACCAGTTTTAGGGGAGGAGCCTGCCCTAAATATTTTTTTGATTCACCGGTTAAATGATTGCAGATAGTAATTCCCGGGAACATCAGCCCATCACTGGGTTCAATTCGGGCAGCAATTTTAGCAATGGTTTCTGGTTCCAGTTCTTGACCAAAGGCTCTGGCAGTGGCGAGGCAGGTAGCAGCAATATCAGCTGTACTACTAGCCATTCCTTTACTTTCCGGCAAAAGAGAATTTCTTTTGATGGAACCCAGATAATATGGCTTTCCCAAGTATTCTAACGTCATTTTTAGTGCACGACAGGATTTGTCCAGCTCCCTATTATGATCTTCAAACTCGCTCAGTTCAACTGTTACTTCACTCCATAAATCGATGGGGCAAGTAATAAGAAAGGGTTCTCCCTTGATGGTACCCTGTACCAGCTCGCCACAGGTACCTGGAGCAGTGGCTATACCGCGGAAAACTACAGCATTCTGATTTGCTGACCCAATAGGATAAGAAAAATCACCCACGTTTCAATCATCTCCCCTAAAGCTCCGTAGGTGTCACCTGTCATGCCACCTAATCTTTTCACAATAAATTCCACGGTAAGCCATGTAATGAAGAATACTATCCCCAGCAGGGCCAGTCCTGGAAGGCCAAACAACCACAAACAGCCGGCTACCAGTATTAAAGTGGCTAGTGCTAACTGGGTTTTGCCAGCTTGTTTAAGACAGGCTCCTAAGCCACCCGTGGCTCTGGCATAGGGATAGCGGGTAATGGCCAGAACCATCGCCCAGCGACCAGCCATTGGGGCCATTATAAAAGCTGTAAGCTTTTGTGCCAAATCAAGTTCAAATAGAAAAGCTATTTTTAGAAGTAACACCGTAGCTAAAGCAATGACACCCATTGCCCCAACACGGCTATCTTTCATAATTTCTAACTTTCTGTGAAGTTCGCGCCCACTAAAGATTCCATCGGCTGTATCCATCAGTCCATCCTGGTGCAGTCCCCCGGTGAGTGTGATTATTGTCACAAGTCCAAGAACATCTGCTGCCAAGTTTAAACCTATGGAGTGCATAGCATAGCAGACTCCTGCAGCAATGGAACCCAGCAGAAAACCCACCAGAGGATAATACGACACAGATTGTGCCAATTCCTTGTTATCTGCCATTTTATTGTAAAAAGGAAAGATCGTTAAAAAACTAATTGCCAGCCGTAAAGAGCTAAACAAGAAAATGCCTCCTGTTTCCTAATGGAATATACTATCCAATATCACACCACCTGCTACCACCAGAGCCGTAACACCATAGGTAAGCCTCAGTGCTTGTGGAATATGGCCATAAGATAGTGGCAATTTATCTTCTCCCATCAACGACCTGTGGGATACCTGACCCCGGTAGTGGTTGGTACCCCCCAATTGGATTCCCAGTGCACCGGCCACCGCAGCTTCAGGAATACCACTATTGGGACTGGGATGTTTAGGAGCATCTCGAAGAATTGCCCTCACAGTGGCAAAAAAGCCCCCGGGGTAAAATACAGCCAACCATGGATAAAGGAAACCTGCCAATCTTGCCGGTAGGTAGTTGGCCAGATCATCTAGCCTGGCAGCAGCCCAGCCCAGATGAAGATATTTTTCATCTCGATGGCCAATCATGCTATCCATTGTGTTGATTGCCTTGTAGACCATGGCCAGGGGTGCACCCCCAATAAAAGCATAAAAGAGCGGTGAAATAATACCATCAACGGTGTTTTCCGCAACGGTCTCCACAGTGGCCCGGGCAATTCCCCGTTCATTTAATTTATCGGTATCCCGTCCAACAATGAGGGCAACCTTAGAACGGGCAGTATTTAAATCACCCCTGGCTAGGGGTTCGGCCACTGCCATGGCATGCTGACTCAAACTCTTCACTGCCAGTGTGGTAGAAAGTAACCACAGGTGCACTATCAAACCCAGATAGGGATGGATCATTTCCGCCAATCTAATCAGTATCCAGGTTCCCATAAAGGTGATAGTTACGACTCCTAAAACCAACAGTATACCGCCCAGCCGTAACCCGGTAGGTCCTCCGGCAAATTTTCGTACTATAGTTTCGCACCTGTGAATCAGGGTTCCTATTATGACAACCGGGTGGGGAAAATTCCTGGGGTCTCCCACAAGGAGATCCGTGAGCAATGCTAGCAGGATAAGACTTGTCATGGTTTCCCTTCCCCTAAGCCCATCATCTGATGAAGTTGTTTCATATTCAGATGATGTCGCACAGCTTCGGCCAAATTATCATACTTCTCTTCCCGATTATCCGGTAATTTTGCCAGGGTTAGCCTTGATAATCCCTTACGTTCTCGTAAAGAATTCACCCAGGACAATAGCAGGGCTTTATTATCAAACAAACCATGCAGGTGGGTACCCCAAATGTGTCCCTGGTTACCCACAGCACCATCTGGCAGAGCAACAATATTACCGGAGCGCTGGGTTATTTGCAGCAAAGGTTTGGCTTCCCTACCCAGTTTAACCTGGCCAGTATGTATTTCATAGCCGGTTATTTCCTGGTTAGTTATACCACACCAATTTAGTTCTGTGCAAGTAATTTTCGCCTTACAACGGTGGGTTTGCTTTTCTTTGAAAAAAGTTGTTTCTATATCCAGCAGACCTAAGCCCGTTATGCTTTCTAAACTTGCTTCGGTTCCCCATGGATCATAAAGCATTTTCCCCAGCATCTGATATCCACCGCAAATTCCTACAACAGGTATGCCTTTTCTTGCTAATTCAATAATCTCTTGATCGGTGCCTTTTTCCTTTAGGTACTGCAAATCTTCAATGGTATTCTTGGTACCTGGAAGAATCACGGCTTCGGGTGTCCCCATGGGGTCCCCAGGACACACAAAACGGAGGCAAATCCCTGGCACCCGTCCGATCAAATCAAAATCTGTAAAATTGGATATTCTGGGAAGTTTGACAACGGCAATATCTATCTCAGACCCGGAGGAAACATTTTTGTTTCCCTCCAAAGCAACGGAATCTTCCTGCTCAATACCATGCTCGTGCAGGTAAGGAATAACGCCAAGTACAGGTTTGCCGGTACGCTGCTCCAAAAATTCTAAACCCGGTTTGAGCAGTTCAATATCGCCTCGAAATTTATTAATAATAAAGCCTGCTACCCTTTGACGTTCATGGGGTTCCAATAGTTCCAAGGTCCCCACCAGGGAAGCAAAGACACCTCCGCGATCAATATCCGCCACCAATATCACTGGGGCATCTGCCAATATAGCAGTTCGCATATTAACAATATCCCGATCCTTCAGATTAATTTCCGCGGGGCTGCCAGCCCCTTCAATAACCAGTACTTGAAATTCCCGGCGCAGTTCCTCAATACATTGACCCACCAGATTGACAGCCTTTGGCAAAAAATTTGCCCGGTAGTCCCTGGCACTCATATCTGCCAGGGGTTTTCCTAACACCACAACCTGGGCATTTAAGTCTTGTTTCGGTTTAATTAATACAGGATTCATGGTCACCGTGGCTGCTATCCCAGCTGCCTCTGCCTGGGCTCCCTGGGCCCGCCCAATTTCTCCTCCGGTTAAGGTTACATAGCTGTTCAGGGCCATATTCTGGGCCTTAAAGGGTGCCACATGAAAACCGTCCTGTTTAAAAATTCGACAAAGGGCCGTACAAAGTAAACTCTTCCCCACATGGGAAGATGTCCCCTGAATCATAATGGTTTTTGCCAGGGCCAAAGGAGCACCTCCCTTATTTGTAATACAGCAGTGCATTTATGGTTGCCGCTGCCAAGGGACTACCACCCCGGGTACCTAAAAGGGTAATATTGGGTACATCCATCTGCGACAGCAATTCTTTGGAGTGGGCCGCCCCCACAAAGCCCACTGGCATACCTACAACCAAGGCCGGTTGCAAGCCTTCTTTAATCATTCGCATCAAAGCAAATAAAGCGGTGGGGGCATTGCCTATGGCCACCACCTGACCATTTAATCGGTTGCCGAACCTCTCCATGGCCACAGCCGAACGAGTAATGCCTCGTTCCCTGGCTTCTTCCACCACTTCTAAACTGTGTACTGCACAGTGCACCTGACCACCTAATTCCGCCAGTCGACGACTGTTAATACCTGCCTGCAGCATGGTAACATCTGTATAGATGTCGACACCGGCTTGTAAAGCCTCCAGTCCCTTTACCACAGCCTGGGGATGAAAACGTACCTGTGCCCCTAAATCCGGATCCCCACTGGTATGAATGATCCGGCCAACCACAGCCTTTTCCCCCGGCGTTAAGTTTAAAGGAAGAAGAAACTCAGCCACCTGTCGCATACTTTCACGTTCAATCTCCTGAGGCTGCCAAATGACATCTTTAAAACTCATGTTTGATTTCACTTCCTTGTTTCATCCGATCTATAACAATTTCTGCAATTCGACGATCAGCCCCCAGGTGGGGCGCCAACCGAAAGGTCATATGGGGATACCGCTTCTTTTGTTCCTTTAGCAGCTCCGGTAAATCTTCCTGGATATGGCTGCCCACTGCTAAAAGTAAGGGTACAACCGTTACTGCCTTGATCCCTGTCCGATTCATTTCCTCTACCACTTGGGGGAGTGTCGGTTGTCCGAACTGAAGAAAACAGGTTTCCACCGAAGTAATTCCTCCTATGATCTTAACCTGCTCGGTAATTTGAAAGATTTCCTGGTTTGCCTTCGGATAACGACTGCCGTGGGCCAATACTATAACGCCTTCCTGCATGCTAGCCCTCCTAAAAAAGTTTTTGGCAATACTGCAATACTTCAGCCGGGTAATGCAGTACCAAGGGGTAGTTTAAGCGGGGCCGCTGGCAGATAACAATGGGTATCCCTAAATGAAGGGCCGCATCAACCTTCTCCTGAATTCCACCGACACTGCCGCTATCCTTTGTAATTACAACCTCTGCCTTGTATTGTTGATATAAAGCTTGATTCAGTTCCGTACTGCAAGGCCCCTGCAAAGCAATGATCTCCCCAGGTGTTAATCCCAACTGAGTACAGCTGGCAAGGACCGATGGCTCTGGTAAAACCCTGGCCACCACCTTTACGCCGATTTGCTTGGCTGTAGCCATGAGAATCGGTAGGTTTTTACTGCCGAGAGTTGAGAAAATAACCCTGCCCAGGGACAAAGCCTTATTAATACTACTGTCCATGTCGCTACAAGTATATACCAGGGGATGAACAGGAAGTTTCGTTTGAGGTCTCTCCAACCGCAAATAAGGAATTCCCGCTGACTGGGCAGCATCCATGGCCGTCTTAGAGACTTCTGCTGCAAAGGGATGGGTGGCATCCACCAAAAGTTGCATTCCCTGGCACAGGAGATCCTCCAGCGAAGCTTTATCCAAGGACCCTACCCGGATCTGCTGTACTCCCTGACGCTGTAGCAGGTCACTACCGTAATCTGTCACCGTAGAAGCCATGACCTTAAACCCTGCGTCTTGCAACAGTGTAGCGGTTTTTCTGCCTTCCAGCGTGCCGGCCAGCACTAGAATCACAAATGATACCCCCTGGGAGTTACCATGAGGCCCCCTACCACCCTAGTCTGGGAATTACCTATAATGACGGTGGTTAGCATATCAATTTCATGATTCAACATTTCCTGCAGGGTAGTTATAGTTCTTTGCTCTTCCCCCCGTCGGGCCATACGTACAATACCTACAGGTGTATAGGGTGCCTTGTGCCTTAGCATAAGCTCTCTGGCAATTTTTATATTATCCGGGCGACCGTGGCTGCGGGGATTGTACAAAGCAATTATAAAATCCCCTGCTGCTGCTGCCTCCACCCGTTTAAACATAATTTCAGTGGGGGTTAATAAATCACTCAGACTAATAACAGCAAAGTCATTCATTAGAGGGGCTCCCAGGCTAGCCGCAGCCGCTGATACAGCGGTAATACCCGGAATGATCTTCACCGGAACCTGCCCCTCGGCAACCTCCAGGATCAGTCCAGCCATGCCATAAATACCTGGATCACCGCTGCTGACAACAGCCACTGCTTTTCCTTCCAAGGCCAATTCCACAGCTTGCCGTGCCCTGGCAACCTCACCCCGCATGGGGGTAGCCACCCTTTCTTTTTTCTCAATTAAATCTGGTATTAAATCTAAATAAGTATGATACCCCACCACAACCTGGGCAGACTGGATAGCCCCCAGAGCTTCCTCCGTAAAGGTTTCACGGTTGCCGGGTCCTAGTCCCACCACCACAATTTGGCCTCCGCAATGGCCACTGTCACAGGTCCTATTTTCTGCTTGGGTACTTTGATTTGCCCCATTCCACTGGCTGTTATGGCTGCCGGTTCGCATACTCCACCAACTCCTATTTGCTCTTTAACAAAATCTGATTGGGTATATTGCACGGAAAGATTCTTGATTTGTTCCCTGGTAACTTCAATTAAAGGAACCCTAAAATAACTGGCTGCTTGAAGTAATCCAGGTTCTTGCATTTTTAGATCCACTGTGGCCAGGGATTTTAGGGAGAGCAGACTGTAATCTGCCAACCGGAAGGCCCCTTTGACCGCGGTAACAATCTGTTCTCCACTTACCCCTTTACGGCAGCCCACTCCGGCCACCAGATTCTTCGGCCTTAACATCAATCTCGGTTCTCCCTTGTGCTGCACCAAATGATTGGTTATATGTACCACAGGACCTTTAGGGCGGTTATTATCAGGTTGAGATAATGTTAAACCCTGCATAACCTCTGGCTTTACTGCCCAGGGGGAAACAATCTGCACGGGTTCTCCCTCCACCAAAAGTCGGTTAAATAACTTTATCCGTTGGCAAGGGTAAACCCCACAATCCAGTGCCTTGGCCAGCACATCCAGGGAAGGTACACCCACCACATCAGTGGCAGTGGTAATAACGGCTGTGCCACCGATAAGTACTGCGATCCTCTGGGCTAGGACATTGGCACCTCCCAGGTGACCTGAAAGTAGACTGATAGCATGCTGGCCCTTTTCATCCAGCACCACCACAGCGGGGTCAGTCCTTTTAGATTGAAGCAGCGGTGCCAGTGTCCTGACAACGATGCCTGTGGCCATAATAAAAATTAATTGACTATATTGTCGAAAGATCATTTTAACCACTGCCTGCCATTTCCTATAAAAGGCGGTATGGGAAAGGTCCACATCACTGGAAAGCCGCTCCGGCAGATAAAGATCAGCATCCTCTAGTAGGCAAACCAGTTTTTGGGCCAGCCTGGCTCCCCCACCAGTCAGGGCCAGTACAGCAACCCTATTCTTCTTTTCTATAGCCATGCTCAAATCCCGCATCGTAAAGTAAAGAACGACCTCCTGAAGTTAAAAATTCACCCACCAAGATCAGAGCGGTACGTTTGATGCCAGCCCTCTCCACCAGTTGAGCCAATTCCTGGAGTGTACCGCGGCATACTCTCTCCTCAGGCCAGGAAGCCCGTTCCACCACTGCCACCGGTGTGTTTGGCTCATATCCCTGCAGCAATTCCTGCCGCACTTTTTCTACCATACCCACTGAAAGGAAGACGGCCAACGATGCCCTGTGTCGGGCTAAGCCGGACAATTCCTGTTCTGCTGGTACCGGTGTACGTCCTGCTAGGCGGGTAATAATAACCGTCTGGGATCCTCCGGGCACCGTATATTCCCTTTTAACAGCCGCTGCAGCGGCCAGAAAGGAACTGACCCCGGGTACGATTTGGTAGGGAATGTCCATCTTATCTAGAATTTCCATTTGCTCTCCAATGGCCCCATAAATGCTAGGATCTCCTGTATGCAGTCGCACTACCAACTGATTACGGCCATGATATTCCACCATAAGGGAAATTATGTCCTCTAAAACCAGCGGGGCACTATCCACCAACCGGGCATCTTCCCGGCAGCAGCCCATGACCTGCTGTGGCACGAGGGAGCCTGCATAAACGACCAAGTCAGCCTGTTGTAACAGCCGCCAGGCTTTAACTGTTAATAACTCTGGGTCCCCGGGACCTGCTCCAACAAAATAAATCATAGGTTCATCATCCGTTCCGGTTTATTTATTAAGCAGTTATCAATTGATACATCTTTTTCCATATTCACTTTATCACCGCTCACTTCCAATCTCCACACAAACAACGCTATGGCTTACCCGGCTTCTGCCCGCTAACAATCATCACCGGATTCATCCCCTGCCACATATGGGACCTGGCCACCTGCCTCGCCCTGGCCACGCTAATATTGACAGCCTCGATTTGCTGATAACCCTTATCCTCCAGGAATTGCAACACCCGTGGGCCTGTCTCCAAGGTTATGGCAGAAGCCACCAGCCAACCATCGGGCTTTAGCTTATGGTGGGATGTCTCTAGAATTTCTGACAAGGCACCGGCACTGCCACCAATAAAGATGCGGTCCGCCGGAGGCAACTTTTCCATTGTATCCGGTGCAAAGCCCGGTACCAGCCTAACATTGGTAAGTCCAAACCGCCGGGCATTGGCTTCCACCAGTTCATCGGCACTGCTATCCTTCTCCAGAGCATAAACGGTGCCATTTTTTATTTGCAGGGCACATTCCACTGTCACGCTGCCACTTCCTGCCCCCACGTCATAGACCACAGCACCAGGAAATAATTTCATTTTCCCAATGGCAATCAGGCGTATTTCCTGTTTGGTCATGGGAATGGCGTTTGACTGTTTAAAAAGATGATCCGGTATACCCGGTGTTGTATAGGGCCATTCCAGTTTAGACACCGATAACCACCACGCAATTCTCAAATTTTTGGTTAGACTCTGCCAGAGAACGCAAGGTTCCTCGAAAAATAGTTTCATTGGCATAGGATAGGTTACAGCCCACTGAAACCGGCAGATTGGGACAAGCACTCTCCAGCAGTTCCCTAGCCAAAGCCTGCGGATTATTTTTAGCATCTGTCAAAATCGCTACCATGATTCCTGCCTTAACGATGCCGACTAACCGGCTATCATCCCTGCCGTGGCGACTTATCACCGCAGCATCCTGCCAGGGAGTTTTAAGCCTGGCAAACATCAGTTGCACAGAACTAATGCCGGGGATAAACTCTAAACAATCCTTTGGCAGCTTTTCCATAAGAGTGGCTGCAAAACTATAAAGGCCGGTATCGCCAGATACCAGAACCACTACCCGATTATTTTTATACTCCTGACGGATAAAATCAATGGTAGCCTCAAGATCTGCAGTCAGGGCATAGCTTCGTTGCTCCGGCCGGGCAAACTGTGCCAACAACCGCCGCCCCCCCACCACCACTTCTGCCTGCTCCAAAGCAGCAGCTCCGGCGGCAGTTAGGTACTCCGGTCCACCGGGACCCACGCCGACTACTTTGATAATATTTTCCATCCCAGTGCCTCCCCAATCTCCCTGGCTCCCTCATCATAGCCCACAATTTCGCCACTGAGGGCATACATAACTGTTCCTAACCTAAACTTTTCCCTTACATAGCCAGCTGCCCTCTGACTGGCCGCCGCCGACAGATTCTCAAAGACCTGGGACATACCATATCTATGTAAGATAGCTACGGCTTCTTCGGCCGTATTCATGTTCATTAACAACTCAATGACAGCTCGAGGTGCTCCCAATAGGGCCGCATGGGCCGCAATGGTTTCCCGCCGTCCATCGGCAAGTTTTCCCAGGGTGTGAAAAATTCCTGCGGCTACCTTGACCAACTTACCCAGGTGCCCCAGCAATAGTACTCCTTCCACTGGTCGCTTGGCACATTCCTCCAGCATGGTACCAATAAAATTACTGGTTTCAATCACTGCTGCAGCGGGCAATGCCAATTCTGCCGCCTTCTTAACCCCCAGCCGCCCCGGTGTCAGTACCAGTAAGCGGTGTCCCAGGGCCAATGCCTGATCAATCTGGGGTACCAGAGATCGCCGATAGGCATCTTCCGACATAGGCCGAACAATGCCACCGGTGCCTAAGATGGAAATGCCACCCACAATTCCCAGTCTGGGATTCATGGTTAGGTTTGCCACCCTTTCCCCCTCAGGTACGGATATTACAATCTTTGCCCCCTGACCGGGCCCCAATATTTCCCTTACTTCCTGTTCAATCATCTGCCTGGGCACCGGGTTTATGGCCGACTCTCCCACCGGTACCGCCAGTCCAGGCTTGGTAACAGTTCCTACTCCTATTCCACCGGTAATCTGAATCTCTCCAGGTTGTAGTGACACTTCAGCCACAACCGTTAGGCCGTGGGTAACATCTGGATCGTCCCCGGCATCTTTCACCACTGCCCCCCGGCATACCTGTTCTTCCATTTCCACCTGTGATATGGCTAAAACCACCTGGCCTCCTCCAGGAAGAGATATAGAAACATCCCGGACAATGGTGCCCTTAACCAGGGCCAGGGCAGCCGCCTTGGCCGCCGCAGCGGCACAGGTGCCAGTGGTAAAGCCAGATTTTAACTCTTCTTTATGCTCTTGCATGATTTACTCTCCCTGTCCTATATTTTTGACAGGCCGTTAAAAAATAATGGGCAGCCCTAGGGTTGTACCGAAAATGAAGATGAACATAGGAAGCCAGTATTTGCTTGCTGGCATAGCCTTCACCACGTCCTTCCTCCCCCCGTCCTCCGGTTAACTGATAGATATTGGTTGCTGCCGGCAGATCCTCCATGGTGGACCAATGAAATTCATGCCCTTTTAGGACCATACCCGCTTCGCCCAGTAAACTGGTTTTTGTTAACCTGGCTTGGACATAGCCCAAGGCCGCCAAGCGCTGACCCATTTTTACCTGGCTGGGTACCAATCCCACCCCGGTAAAGGACTGGCCGGCAAGATTTGTGATGCTCTCACACAGGTACATAAAACCGCCGCACTCTGCATAAATTGGCATCGACTGCTGGCCCCGATCCACAATTTCTTGCTTTAATAATTGGTTAGCAGCTAACATAGGTAAAAATTGCTCCGGAAATCCTCCACCAATATAAATTCCATCCACATCCGATGGTAGCTTTGTATCTCGCAGGGGACTAAAGAATACTAGTTCCGCCCCTAATTCCACAAGGTAATCAAGACTGTCTTGATAATAAAAGTTAAAGGCTTCATCCCTGGCCACGGCCAACCGCACTCCGTTAAAGGACTGTACTGCGGGCAGTATTTTACAATCTGTCAGTTCCGGTGCCTGCTGGGCCAAATTCAGTAAGCATTCCATATCAATTTGTTCTTCAACTAGCTGAGCTAGGGCTGCTAGGGTTTGGTCTAAACCCTGATTTTCTGCTGCAGGCAGCAGTCCCAAATGCCGCTGGGGCATCACAATATCCCTTTGTTTGACCAGAGCACCTAATAAAGGAATTCCCAACTCCCCTTCTAGGACTTCTTTAATGAATTGTCCATGACGTTCACTGCCTACCCCGTTGGCAATTACTCCACTAACTTGTAAATTGGGGTCAAAGTTTCGGTAACCATTGATTAGGGCCGCAGCACTACGGGCCAACCCCTGGGCTGAGAAAACCAGCACCACCGGTCCTTGAATAATTTTGGCTACCTGGGCTGTACTACCCCTTTCCCCTTGCCCCCTGGCTCCGTCAAATAAACCCATGACACCTTCCACCAGAGAAATTTCCATTCCCTTTGCTCTTCTAATAAATAACTCTCGCACTTCCTCCGGTGAACCCATCCAACTGTCAAGGTTATGGGAAGTTACGCCAGCAGCTACTTCATGGAGACCAGGGTCAATGTAATCAGGCCCTACTTTGAAGGGTTGCACCTTGATACCCCTCCGCCGGAATGCTGCTAATAACCCTAAAGTTAAGGTGGTCTTTCCCACACCACTGTGGGTTCCAGCCAGAACAATTCTTGGTGTTTTCATCGGTTGCTCCTGCTTAAATATCTTTACCTAAGAGTTAATCAAACAAATTATAGTATAAAATTAATGGTAATACAAGGAAAAATAGCCAAGTTCTGGTTACGTTAAGGGGTTGCTTTGATATAAACAATTTTTTTGAAAATCTTTCTTTTAAGGTTATAATAAAAAAGTCAGAGATATTGAACGAAAGGATGACCAACTTGACATATGCTGAAGTAAGTCCCTATTTTTTTGCCTGGGGACCCATTACCCTTCGTTGGTACGGAGTTTTAATGGCTGTTGCAGTTTTGCTGGGTACCTGGCTGGCCCTGCGTGAGGCCCGCCGGGTGGGTATTAAGGAAGATGATATCATTGATATGGTGTTAATATGTGCCCCCATTTCCTGGCTAGGGGCCAGACTCTATTACGTTATTATGGAGTGGGAATATTACGGCCAACACCTCAGTGAAATCCCCAAAATTTGGCATGGTGGACTGGCCATTCACGGTGGACTAATCACCGCCATTATTACAGGGTACATTTTTACTAGGGCCAGAGGGTTGCGCTTTTGGCAAATCGCCGATATTGTTGCCCCCAGTTTCCCCTTAGGACAGGCCATCGGCCGCTGGGGTAACTTTTTTAATCAGGAAGCCTACGGCTATGCCACTGACCTCCCCTGGGCCATGTATATAGACGGAGCCTACCGCCACCCTACTTTTTTGTATGAGTCCCTTTGGAACCTGCTGGTATTTGCCTTACTAATATTTAGGCGCAAAAAAATCGATGCCTATGGTCAACTCTTTATGATCTACTTGGGCCTTTATTCTCTGGGCCGTTTCTTTATCGAAGGCTTGCGTACTGATAGTTTGATGATCGGCCCCCTAAGGGCAGCCCAAGTGGTAAGTGTCATTTTTATTCTGTTAGCAGTAATTGGCTATATCTATCTAGGAAAACATAATCGTAGGTACAAACACTAACCCCCTTAAACAAGGGGTTCTCTATTTGTATAGAAGGCTACAACTAATAGGTATTCACGCTAGCACCGCTCACTCCGATCTCCGCACAGATAACACTATAGCTCACACCGGGCTAAATTAGGTCGCCTGCAATCGACGTCCTGTCTCAGTTTGGCTGGTGCGTACATCCTGTACGCGCCCCCTAATTTCGCTCCGGTGCTTCGATAAGTCGTTGCGGCTGTGTAACGTAAATACCTTTCAATGTCGCATTATCAACTCTCTTGCTCCTTAATCAGGAGTTTATCCTTCCAATCCCGCTTTTTCCTCTGTCTGAGCCTGTTTCTTCTTTACTTTAGTAAACAACAAACCTGCTGCCACAGATGTCACAGGAATGGCTAAAACCAGACCGATGCTGCCGGTTAAAGCCCGGACAACTTCCGTGGCAATAAGGTCCAGGTTGATGATCTTTAAAAAGGGCATATCATAGGCCATGAAGATTAATATCAGCGGCAAAGCACCGCCGGTATAGGCTAGAATTAAAGTGTTGGCCATTGTGCCCATAACATCTCTGCCCACATTCATGCCGGCCCGTATTAACTGACGACAATCCAAGGCTGGATTTACCCTTTTTACTTCCTCCACTGCAGAGGCAATGGAAATCCCCACATCCATCACCGCTCCCAGGGCCCCAATTATCATGCCAGCAAAGAGCAGACCCTGATAGTCAAACTTTATTTGCTGGGGAATATACAGCAGCATTTGCATCTCTTCACTGCTGAAACCAGTAAGTTTTGCTGCTTTGCCCACCAGCATAGCCAGTATCCCCGCCGTAATAACCCCACTGGTGGTACCAATTATACCCGCCAGAGTTTTTAAGTTAAAACCATGGACCAGCACCATGGTTATGGTTGTCATAACGGCTGCCACTAGAACCGTTAATAGGATGGGGCTATGTCCTTTGAACATCATTGGCAGTAATATGTAAAAAATACCGACCCCGGTTATAGTTAGGGCTAGCACAGATTTAGCTCCCTTTAGTCCCCCGATGGCGACCATTAACAGAACAAAAAAAACGGCCAAGATATACAGTTTCTTATCACGGGCATGGTCTGAGATAAAAGCATTGGTGATTTTACCCGCTTCAACTTCCAGGGATAACACTACCTCATCGCCAGGTTTTACAACCACTGCCATACCCGGATTATCGGGAATCACATGGAAGAAATCAACCTGCTTCCCCTTGTAATCACCGTTTAGTACCCTGGCGGTTACCAATTGTTCTTCTCCCTGAATCCATCCCTGCAGAGAGGGGTCTGACTGTTCCCCTTTGGACACCTCTAAAACCTTGGCACGAACAATAATCTCGGGTTCATGACTGATGCTTCCCACGGTATCTGTTTCGTTGGCCCAACAGGCTTGTCCACCTAATAGAACGGTTATTGCTATTATAACAATCAACCAGCCAGTAACCTTTCTTTGCATTTCTTCACCTCGTTATTATATTTCCATCCTATAAATTGTACTTTAACTAAATAATTCCCGGCAAGACTATTTAAAAGCTGCCAGGAATTACAAAATTAAATATATGGATACCACTTATCCTTTTATATGATTGCCATCTTTTTTTTAAAAGAATCGATGCACATTACACAGGCAGAACGGTGATCTTCTTTGCTGTGAAAACAGCTGCTGCAGGGCGCGTGTTCAAACTGAATGGTGGAATGGCCCACAAGAAACCCCCTCCTCATCATTTAAACCAGCTGGACATTAACATATTACGCATTGGTTACCCAATGTGTTAGTTAAAACTAACTTTTTTATTCAAAAGGCATTTTTTTATTAAAATCAGTGACCACGACAATCATTCTCACATAATATGGGGTAGCTGATAAGGGCAATAGTTAGTTTTAACTAACTATCTTAGAAGCGAGTATTTTCTTAGAAACTAAAGTAGTCTCGCTATCTTTGGCCCATTGTTAGCCGAGGCTAAGTTTGTTAATGAAACTTAACTGTGGGGAGGAGGCATTTAAAGTGAAAAGGAGTCGGGGGAGCACCATCACAAACGAAATTATGCCCTTGTATCATTTGCCCATTGGCAAATCAGGTGTGGTAAGTTCCATTGAGGCAGAGGGTATTACCCGGAGGAGAATGCTGGACCTTGGACTAGTTCCCGGCACAAAGGTGGAAGCTCTACGGGTAAGCCCCGGCGGCGACCCCAAAGCTTATAAAATTCGGGGCGCCGTGATTGCCTTCAGAGAGAAAGAAGGCAGCCAAATAATGGTTAAATATAAGGAGGGTTAACATATGGGTTTGACGCACCAGTCCTGTGGTTCCGGGGTAAATAAAGAGGCCTTTCATAAAGGCCCGGCAAAAACTAACTATGTCATAGCCCTGGCTGGCAACCCAAACACCGGAAAAAGCACTGTTTTTAATGCTTTAACCGGCCTCAACCAACATACCGGCAACTGGCCCGGTAAAACTGTACTGCGAGCAGAGGGTAAATATACCCATCAGGGTTTGGTATACAATTTAATCGATCTGCCCGGAACATACTCTTTGCTGGCAAATTCCATAGAGGAACAGGTGGCCAGGGATTACCTTTGTTTTGGCCAGCCCAATGCCACTGTGGTTGTGGTGGACGCCACCTGCCTGGAAAGAAACCTTAACCTTGTTTTACAGGTACTAGAAATTACCTCTAAAGTGGTTGTCTGTGTAAACTTAATGGATGAAGCAAAAAGAAAAAAAATCAGCATCAATATTAATAGTTTAGCCCAAATTCTGGGCGTTCCCGTGGTGGCAACTGCGGCACGGGATGGCATTGGCCTTGACCAACTGGTTAACGCCATAGCCGGTGTTGCCAACGGAACCATTCAAACAAATCCCTACGTTGTGCAATACTCTGAAGTAATTGAAGATGCCATCGGTAAACTAGAGCCGGAGATAAAACAACTGGTTGGAGAGCAATTTAACAGTCGCTGGCTAGCTTTGCGTCTATTAAGCAAAGATCAAACCGTCATTGCAGAGCTAAAGAAATTATATCCTTCGGAAGATCGTCTGCAATCCAAAGTGGGAGGTGAACTGTTGGCATGAGCCAGTACTGCTCCACCAGATTTGCGAATATTTTACACCAAGTAGATAGCTTAAACCCAATGGGTAAACTTCATATGAATGACACCATTGTCAGCAGTATCTACAACGCTACCGAAAACATTTCTCAGCAAGTAGTTAGTCAAAGGGAAAAGCCGAAAATCGATTGGGATAAAAAGTTAGATGACGTTCTAACCTCCCGAGTCTTTGGCTTCCCCTCCATGTTGTTACTGCTGGGAATGATTTTCTGGCTGACAGTTGCAGGAGCCAATGTACCTTCGGCCATGATTGCTGAGACCCTGTTTTGGGGTCAAGATCGCTTAACAGATTTATGTAATTACCTGCACGCTCCCGCTTGGTTTCACGGTTTTTTTGTGGAAGGAATCTATCGTTGCCTGGCCTGGGTTATTTCTGTTATGTTACCTCCAATGGCTATTTTCTTCCCCTGTTTTACTCTATTGGAAGACCTTGGTTACCTACCTCGGGTAGCTTTTAATCTGGACCGTTTATTCAAAAAGGCTGGCGCCCACGGCAAGCAGTCCCTGACCATGAGCATGGGCTTTGGCTGTAACGCCGCCGGCATTATAGCTTGCAGGATTATTGAATCTCCCCGGGAACGGATGATTGCCATGTTAACCAATAACTTTGTGCCTTGCAACGGACGCTTTCCTACACTTATTGCTCTGGCTGGTATTTTGGTTTTTGGTATGGGGAATACCTTCGGTGCCACCGCCATCGTTGTGGGCATTGTTCTACTGGGTATTGCAGTAACTCTGGCTGTTTCCTGGACTTTGTCCAAAACACTGTTAAAGGGAGTTCCTTCCTCTTTTACACTGGAGCTTCCTCCCTATCGCAAGCCCCAGATAGGAAAAATCATTGTCCGCTCTATTTTTGACCGTACGCTATTTGTTTTAGGCCGTGCCGTTTGTGTAGCAGCACCTGCCGGAGCCGTTACCTGGCTGTTGGCCAATATCTATGTGGGTGATCTAAGCATTTTGGCCCATTGTGCCCATTGGCTAAATCCCTTCGCAACGGCGCTTGGTCTTGATGGGTTTATCCTAATGGCCTTTATTCTTGGGCTACCGGCCAATGAAATTGTGCTACCGATCTTAATAATGAGCTACTTAGCCACCGGCTCCATGACCGAACTGGAAAGCATTGAAGATTTATACAATCTCTTTGTGGTACAACATGATTGGACCTGGCTCACTGCCCTTTGCATGATGTTGTTTTCTCTGCTGCATTACCCCTGCGGTACCACCCTGTGGACCATACGTAAAGAATCTGGTAGTAGCAAATGGACTGTGCTGGCTGCTTTAATACCTCTTGGTATTGCCTGTACCATATGTTTCATCGTTGCCCAAACTGCCAGGGCTTTGGGTTGGGTTTAATATTGAGGATAGGCCGGGTTTTATACCCGGTTCTCTCCTTTATCCTCTTCATTGCAACAAAAACCTTTGTACTTATCCAACCAAAGAGGGTATTTTTCACTGAAGTTAACAAAATTAATAATGGCTTTAAGGGTAGGCATAGACAAATAATGCTCCATTGCTTCAGCCTCTGCTGCCACATCACATTTTGAACCAATTAGCTTTAAAAACTCCCGGATAATTCGATTTCTTTCCACTAGAAAGTGACCTAATTTTTTTCCTTCTTCCGTTAGGATGATATCTTTATACCGTCGGTACATAATATGATTGCTCTCATCTAATTTTTGCAGAGCTCTGGTTACCGAGGGCAGGCTTACATTTAAACAAGCAGCAATATCGGTTACCCTTACGGTTTCCCCACTCTGACTAATACGATAAATCTCTTCCAAATAATCTTCCAAACTGGGAGATAGCATCAATAACACCCCCTCTAAATTAGAATATAGGGGACCGTAAGTTTTATGACCTTTCTTTTTGTTAACAGTATGTTGAAGAAAGATTCATTAGCTAATTTCACCCACAAAGGCGGGATCATCTATGCAAACTTATCTTTTGGCTGTCTTTATCTCGTCAGTAATCTTTTTTCTAAACCTGTCCGTAAAAAAATACTTTAAATCCTCCTTTGATAGGCAAACCAAGATAAATAAAAGTATAAACTCTACCAGGAAACCTTAGAAAAGCTTAACTGACCCTAGACAGCAAAGAACCTTGACTTCCGCCACTTCTTTTCCGAAAGCCTTAGTTTGCCCTTGTGCAGATCGAAAAGTTTTATACTTTTTGATCTGCTAAAATAAAGCCCTAGCGTTAACTTTAACAGTTGACACTAGGACTTAGGTTAGAAACTGTTGCTTCTTCATCGAATGACCTGAGCAATACCTGAGACGCTGGACGAAGTTAGCATTTTAAAGGGCTTACCATATTTCTTGCATAACTTCTTTACACTTACGCAAGCATTATGACTGTTGCAGTCCACCGGGCAAAGTACCAAATCACACCTCCTTATTTTACTGTCTAAAACCTTTTCTCCCCCTTTCATGTAACCATCTAAATACTCAAATTCATTGCCAGTATCTTCGATCAAACTTCTATACCTAGCCTCAATTTTGGTTATACCCCCAACCATCAAGATTCTCTTGGTACGGGAGTTATTGTTACAGCAAACCTTAGGACAGGACTCTGTGTCGTTTTCTTTAGGACAAGAGGAACAATAATATTGCTGGTGTAAGTCCCTTATCTTGCTCTGTAGTTCATCAATTCGAACTAAAAAGGATAAATTCTCATCTTCTAAATCAGAATTTCTTTTTTCATATTGCCTTAAATCCTGTTCAACATCTTCTAAGATATGTAATAACTCTTCCTTTTCATGTTGAAGTTTTTTTGCTTTTTGCTCAAAATCGGTGCTAGCAGTTTTAACAGTTGTTAGTTCCTGGGCCAATTGTTTATTCCTTTGCTGTTCTCGTTGGTATTGTTGTTTAACTATTATTAGTTCCCTTTGCTCTTTTATTAGTTTATAAAGAAGGTATTCAATGATTAGTTCTAATTTATTATCCAGATATTTAGCAGAATCATTATATTGTTTTTCATGGTAATGATTATCATTATCAATAGTTTCGCAATAATTAAAAACTGGTTCCTTTCTTTCCTGACTATGTTGGTGATAACAACAATCTAATAAAGTCTTCTGGTTCCTTTCTTGCCAATTAAAAAGCTTACTACTATTTAACTCAGGCTGGATTAGGCTTAAATTTTGAAAAGACATGTCTTCAACTCCTTGCATTTTTATAACTTGTACTCATTATATTGATAACGATTATCGTTGTCAATGACATTTTGTTTTTATGCTTATTCTATAATGAAAAATCATTAATACAATCCCTAGGCAAAACTTTGCTAAAGCCTGTTTAGGTGGCCACTATGCTGGTAAATACTTCTTTGTCAGTAGGCAGTGAGACTATAAATTTCTCGGTGTCTACAATAACAAAGATCTCCCAGCACAACCTGTTAGGCTTATGCTGGGAGTTTTTCCTTCTTTATTGATGTTAACCCTTTTTAACATCATCGACATGTTGATTTACTATTTCTTTATCATGGCAACAATTGTCGCCGCATCCTCCACAACTACCACCACAACCGCAACTTTCTGAGCCACAACAACTGCCGTTTTTTATGTTTATTGCTTCGCGATAAAACCCTTTGATAGTCAGATAGCCAATTCCCGAAGCTAATATACCTGTAAAAACCAAGCCTGTAATGCTATTCATTGTACACCCCCCAATGCAACAGTTTTGGATACTAACCGCCGAATCCTAGCAACAGCCCACCTTGATAGATCACAAGGGAAATGAGCCATGCCAGCACAAAGGGATACGCCGCTGCAAATAAAGTCCATTTCCAGGAACCAAGTTCCTTTTTGATTGTACCAAGAACAGCCATACAAGGAGTATAAAGCAGAATAAATACCATGAAAGCGTAGGCAGAAAGGCTAGTAAAGATTGTACCGATACTACCCTGTAATTGTGTGGCCGCATCCACAGCTTCCTCTGCCACTTCAGCAACTCCATAAAGTACTCCCAGAGTAGAAACCACTACTTCCTTAGCCAAAATACCTGTTATTACAGCAACTCCACTCTGCCAAGAAGCAAAACCATGGAAGGTAAAGAGAGGTGCAATCACTCCACCGATGGAAGCTAATAAACTGTCTTCAATTTCTACCATACCGGAGAAATTAAAGTTACTTAAGAACCAGATCACTACAGACATACTGAATATGATAGTACCTGCTTTAACCAGAAATCCTTTTCCCTTCTCCCATGTCTGTAATAAAACCGTTTTCATAGTAGGTATACGATAGGGAGGCAACTCCATCAAGAAGGGTTCAGCCTCTCCTTTAAGAAGTGTGACCTTAAAGATAACCCCCATCATAATGGCAACTACAATACCAAGAAGATAAAGGGAAAGAACAACCTTACTTTCACTTCCCGGGAAAAATAAGGCAGCGAATAACGCATATACGGGAAGTCTGGCACCACAAGACATAAAGGGTGCAATAAGAATGGCAACCCTGCGATCCCTTTCGGAATCAAGGGCCCTAGCACCCATGATAGCGGGTACAGAACAACCAAAACCAACTAGCATGGGCAGAAAGGCCTTGCCAGACAAGCCTATTTTACGCATGGCCCGATCCATAATAAAGGCAACTCTGGCCATGTAACCTGTTCCATCAAGAAAACTGATAAGGAAAAATAAAGTGAAAATTAACGGAACAAAGACCAGCACTCCACCAACACCGCCAATGATACCATCAATAACCAGAGACTGCAGCCAGTCAGCTGCTCCTGCTGCCACCAACTTCCCTTCAACCCAACCAGTTAGCGTTCCACCAACAAATGCATCTAACATATCGGCTATGGGTTGACCAAACCAAGTAAATGTTAATTCAAACATCATATACATAATGGCGATAAAAATAGGGATTCCCAGCACTCGGTTAGTAAGAATGTTATCTAATTTTTCATTCCAAGAAACAACACCTTCATTTTTAACTATCGCCCCTGACAAAACCTTATTGATAAAATCGTAGCGGGCTTCGATGATTTCTTCTTCAATTAAATCATCTTCTTTGCCGGATTTTTTAATCTTCTCTATATGCGCTAAATGTTCGGCCAACAATTGGCTTTCCTTCACCTTTGGAGGTGTCACTACAGCAGGTTCTAATAAATCAATAAGTTGACGTAAACCATTTTTACTGGTAGCCACCGAAGAAATAACTGATACACCCAGATGCTTACTAAGCACGGCCAAGTTGATATTGTATCCTTTAGCCTTGGCATCATCCATCATGTTTAAGTTAACAACTATCGGGATAGCCAGTTCCAATAACTGAACAGTTAAATATAAATTTCGCTCTATATTGGAAGCATCCACCACATTGACCACCATGTCTGGCTTTTCTCCTACCAGGTAGTCTTTAACAATTCTTTCTTCCAGGGAATAAGCACTCAGGCTGTATGTGCCTGGCAAGTCAATAATATTAATTTGTTTATTGCCTTTAGTTATTTGTCCTACTTTTTTGTCTACGGTAACCCCCGGCCAGTTGCCAATATGCTGCCTTGCTCCGGTCAGAGCATTAAATATTGTGGACTTACCAGTATTGGGATTACCAGTTAAGGCTACATTAATAGCTAACATCCCTAAATCCCTCCTTATCCTAGAGTAACGACAATCTGTTCTGCCTCTGTTTTACGAAAAGACAAATTATAAGATTTAACCAATACTTCAATGGGATCGCCCAAGGGTGCAACTTTAACAACCTTTAGCTTCGCCCCTTTCATAATTCCCATGGCCATAAAACGACCTCTAGCCTGGCCAGTAACTTTTACACTTTCCACTACCGCTGATTGGCCAGGTTTTATATCCTTTAACGTTAGCACTTCTAGCCCCCCTTTTACTATTATTATCTAACCATGATATCTTGGGCCATCTCTTGACCTAGCATCATCTTGCTACCACGTATGGTCACGACAAGGGGACCTTTACAGCAACATTTACAAACCTCCACCGGGCTACCAGGCGTAAAACCCATTTCCTCCAGGTGGCGTTTTCGTTTAGGGCAACCTACAATATCCTGGATATAGGCAATTCTTCCTTCTCTCATGCAAGATAAAGGCTTATGCATCAAAAATACCCCCTAAAATCAGCTAATGTATCTTTTTAACTTTCCCTGGCAAGCTGTTATTTGATTTTCAAAACTCTGTATGCTCTGGGCTTGGGCTTGGATAATATCTGTGTTTTGTTCAGTTATACGGGAACACTTTTCTATTACCTCCCTTATTTCCTGGGCCATATATTGTACCCCACTCATTCCCAAATCCAGCGCTTCGGCGCTGCTACCAGCTGTTTCTACTGCTGTTACACTATTACCCACTTGTTCAACAATAACGCCACAATTTTTATTAGCCTCATTAATTAGTTGCATGCCTACCTGAAAGCCCTTTGCTCCATCTGCCATGCTAGTTATGACTATAGAGGTATTATGCCGAACCTGTTTTAAGGTAGAAGAGACAAAATCAACTGTCTCTTTGCTTTTAACTGCCAGCTTACCTACTTCTTGGGCTACTACCGAGAAACCTCGACCAGCCTCCCCGGCCCTAGCCGCTTCTATGGAAGCATTGAGGGACAATAACTTGGTTTGATTAGCGATATTTGTGATAGCCTCCAACATTTCGCTTAAGTTTTTAATATCCTCCTGTAATCGAGATGTAATCTCTATGGACTCCATGACCCGTTGATTACTTACTTCCATTTCTTCCTGAGCTGTATGTAGGCTGGCAGATCCTTTTTCTGCAAGTTGTTTGGCTGTATTCAAAGACGAACTGGTTTCATTCATTTGCTTCATCACTTCTAATACATGCTTGCTTAATTCATCAACCATCCCCTGACTGCACTGAGCACTTTCTGTGGCTTCCGAGACCATCCCATAAATTTCTTGGGCGGAACTAATAAGATGATGGTTTTTTTTCGTTAACTCTTCTATAGTCATCCCTAGCTCAAGAATTTCCTGTAAAAGAGAATATTTGTCCCCTGCTTGGGATAATGGTTCTATTTTTTTATCATTTTCTCTTCCCCATTTAAAGGGCATTGTAAAAAATGTCATGTTATCCCCCCTTTTAGTTCAATAATAATATTCATTATCATTTACTAATTAAAAAAATTTTTTTAGCAATATTATATTTTTTCTTAGAAATACTTTCCAAAAACCTATTACACATTATATGATATTGATAATCATTATCGTTGTCAAGTGCTATTATTAGGTCCTTTTTCATTTTTCCTTTCTACAGCCAGTAAAAGTAAACAATCTTCTTCCCAGGCAGCAAAATTCCATGTATTATCGAAAAAACTTAAGCCAGTAAGACTACTTCTTTTCTCATCAGATTTGTAAAAACCTTTACCATATATGAATCAAATTGACCACCAGCATGATTTTGCAATTCCTGTAGAGCTAGCTCCGGGGGCATCCCTTTTCTATAAGAACGATCTGAGATCATGGCATCCCAGGCATCGGCCACTGAAACAATTCTGGCTTCAAAGGGTATTTCTTCGCCCCTTAGTCCCTTCGGATAACCGTTACCATCGTAGCGTTCGTGATGATAATGAATCATGCCGCTGATGCTTTGCAAAAAATCCACCGGCTGTAAAATTTTTACCCCAATATCCGGATGGGTTTTAATCTTTTCATATTCCTCGAGATCCAGTTTACCTTCTTTGTTTAAAATAACTTCTGGTATGCCAATTTTGCCAATATCATGTAATAATGCTCCATATTCGATGTTCTGAATTTCTGCTTCACTAAGTTTAAGGCCCCTGGCCAGGGCTACTGCCGTTCGAGCAACATTTTTGGAGTGGTTACGGGTATAGGGATCCTTAGCATCGATGGCTGTAACTAGGGCAGCAATGGTTTTTAGGTATACTTCCTTTCTTCCATTCTCCAGCTTCAAGCGGGTGTTATGAAGTATTAAGGCCGCTTGACTGGCAAAAATAGAAATGGTAGCAATATCTTGTTTTGAATAGCTGGCCCGGTGATCTTCTATTCCTGCATGCCGATGCATCAGTACAAGCATCCCTTCAGTTCTTCCACCAACTATTAAGGGAACAGCTATAAAAGCTCGTAAAGCAGGTTCTACCTTTAGCAGTTCCTGAAACATGAGAGTTTTACTATCTATAGAAATAACTTCTTTGCCCGTTTTGAATCTTCGCATAAACTTGGTCTTATCAAGAACTCTTTGCAGTTGTTGAGCGGTCAGCTCACCCCTCACCAGCATAATTTGTGCTTTGTTAGCAAATTGATCAGTCAACAAAATACCACCGGCTTCGCTGTGGGTAATTTCAATGGCTAAATCTAAAATAGCTGCCAATGTGCTGTCCATATCTGTATTTTGGATTAGAGTTATGAGGACTTCGTTGATAAACTCTAATTCGATTAATCTCTCTTGCAAGTGAACTATATCTTGATAGGATTTAGATTTAGAAGTTCCCGAAGAACGGTATTCATCTGAGAGTTTCATCTATTATCCGTACCTCTTTTACGTCCATTATTTTTCTAGACACGCAACAATATTTAAATGATAATGATTCTCCTTTTCATTAAGCCATTTTTTTTATTATATGTCAAGACAAGTTAAGTTATTTAAGAAGATTTTTCCACTAAAAATTAAAATATACTTTATAATTATTTGCCAAATAATGACCCAACTAAAACCCTTGAATATGCTGGAGATCATTCAACTATTTTTTCTAGTAAAGGGATGGCCCTAAAACTTATTCTTTTTATTATGTATATTAGAAAAACTAGGCTTCCACCAAGTCTTTGACACCTGAGGAAGCCTAGTTTGCCCTTGAGCATATCCAAAATCTTTTTCAAGTATCAGTAGCGGCAAGGTAGTCTGATAGCTAAAAAACAAACCCTGGTTCTCCGTATGGGGTTCCAGGGTTTGTTTTGATTATCCTTTACTAACTCCCGCTTCCGCAAAGGTAGCCATTTCGTTAATAATACGTACCGCAGACTCAATAATGGGATAAGCCAAGGCTGCACCGGTCCCTTCGCCCAGTCTCATTTCCATCTGCAGCATAGGCTTTAAACCTAACTTTTCCAGCATAATGCGATGACCCGGTTCTACTGAACCATGGGAGGCAAACATATACTCACGGCTAAGTGGTGCCAGGGATTGGGCCACCAGGGCTGCCGCACCGGAAATAAACCCATCCAGCACTACGGGAATACCCTCTGCGGCGCAACCTAAAATAATTCCCGCCATGCCACCGATTTCTAAACCACCCACTTTGGACAACACATCCAGACCATCATTGGCATCGGGACGATTTACCTCTAGCCCCCGCTTAATCACAGCTATCTTATGCTGTAGACGCTGGTTATCAATACCTGTGCCACGACCAGTAATTTCCTCTACCGGCATTCCGGTAAAAGCAGCTAAAATAGCGGCACTGGGAGTGGTGTTACCAATGCCCATCTCACCAATAGCAACTAGGGCAGGACGTTCTTTAACCTGCTGCTGTAGTAGGGAGATACCAGCCTCAATGGATTTAACAGCCTCTTCCCTGCTCATGGCAGGGCCTACAGCAAAATTATCTGTTCCAGATTTTACTCGGCAGGAAACAAGACCTGTTTTTTCCAAAGGTGGTCCGGCTACCCCAATATCAGCCACCACAACCTTGGCTCCGGCCTGCCGGGCCAATACATTGATACCGGCACCACCCTGCAGGAAATTGAATATCATTTGAGGAGTTACTTCCTGGGGAAAGGCACTGACTCCTTCGGCTACTACCCCGTGATCTCCGGCTAAAACCAGAGAAACCTTCTCCCGGGGTAGTTGTGGGAGTGGTACCCGCTGAATGCCAGCTAACCGCCAGGCAATATCCTCTAATATTCCCAGGCTACCCGGCGGTTTGGTCAGGCTGTCCAACCTCTGTTTGGCCTGTTCTACACAGGTTTGGTCCGGAGCTTGAATCTTAGATAAAGTTTCAGCTAATAAAGTCATTTTTCTCATACCTCCTATATTATAATTATGCTAAGGCCGTTGTTATCCTCAGTAAAGCGAGCAGGGATAACAAACTGCTCTTCTGAAACAATTCTTTAAATCAAGGGGGGTCAAAGAAACTTAGCTTAGCTTACGACAGCCTGAGTTGCCCTTGTGCAGGTCTAAAACTTTTATACTTTCTGTTATGCTAAAATACAAAAAAGTTCCCAGCCTAAATAGGCCGAGAACTTTTCCATCATTCTCAGAATTCATATCTTTCGTAACAGGCAGGTCTCCTGACTTGCGGGTCAATGCCTGATACCCGCCTTCCCAACCTTCGGTCAGTGACAAAATGGGTATCTGGCTCACCGCTTACAGTGGCGGGACCGTTCGGGATTTGCACCCGATTCCCTATTCTCCCCTCACAGGGGCACCTGTAAAAAATTTATACTCTTATTTTGTATTGTACCGTTTTTCCATATATCTGGCAATATCTTCTTATACATACTCTTGTTCCATATGATTAATTAGCGCTTTCCCTGCCGAATTCTCAATAATTTTTGCCACCAGTCTCTCTACCTCCTGCAAGGGTACTCGAACCACAATAACAGCTTTATCCGTAACGGATACCTCCAAAATCTTAGCTTCGGATTGTTCAATAACTCTCTTTATCAGGCCAAACAGCGGTAATTCAAATTGCACTCTTAAACATTGGCACAAAACTCTGGTTACCACTCCAGCCTCGGCAATACCCTGAACTGCAGACTGACTATAGGCCCTTACTAAGCCTCCGGCACCCAGTAAAATACCTCCATAATAACGGGTAACCACCACTACTGTGTTATAGAGTTCTTCTCCTTTAATCACATTGAGCACTGGCCTACCGGCGGTTCCGCTGGGCTCCCCGTCATCACTGCATTTCTCAATCTGGTCAGATATGCGATAAGCATACACATTATGGGTGGCCTCTCTGTGAATCTTATTAATATTACCTATGAATTCAACTGCTGCTGCTTCATTTTGAACTTGTTTCACCTGGGCAATAAATCTGGATTTTTTAATGTTAATTTCAACACTAATTTCTTGATTAACAGTCTTATAGCTTAACAATACCAACACTTCTTTCCTTAATATGTTTAGGTATATGAATATAGTAAATGATTTTTTACTATCAACCTTAAATGGATTTTTATGGACAATCTGGAATAAATATGTTATTATTACGCAAGAATTAAATACCTACAATGTTTGGTACCCCTGCGGGGGTTTAAAAGGGAATCGGGTGTAAATCCCGAGCGGTCCGGCCACTGTAACAGGCTAGTTTGTTTCAAGTTTACGCCACTGGTTATTCCGGGAAGGTAGCACCAAATGCTAATGCCTGAGTCAGGAGACCTGCCAAACAAAAAACTGACCCTCCCGCGGAGAGGCAAGCAGTTAAACCGGGGTTTCCTGGTCTTTTGCCCTGCCTTAACACTTGCTGTTTAAGGTTTTTTATTTTGTAAAGGTGGTTTTTTGTAATGGAGAAAAAAGCTATTCTTTTAGTGACTTTTGGAACCAGTGTAAATCAAGCGACTGCTGCATTTAAAAAGTTTGAAGATAAAGTTAGAGCAGCTTTCCCCGGCATAGAGCTACGCTGGGCCTATACAGCCAAAAGTATTCGTGGTGTATTAGCTAAAAAAGGTACCGTGATAGACAGCCCAATTACTGCTTTAGCCAAGCTGCAGGATGAAGGCTATACCCGGGTGGCCGTACAGTCTGTACATATATTACCGGGGCAAGAGTATTATGATCTTGTGAATGTAGTAGATAATATGTCCCACTTACAGGGTTCCTCTGGAAAGCACTTTCAAACTAAAATTGGTAAATTTGGCTTTCATCAATTAACCCTGGGAACACCACTACTTTATCATCAGGCAGATTACCAAGAAGTTGTAAAGTGTTTGAGAGACATAGTTCCTGGAGACCCACAACATGCCCTGGTACTGGCGGGGCATGGCAGCGGTCATCATACCTTTAGTGCCTACGGTTGCCTAAACGATATGCTGCGCCAAAACTATCAAAATGTTTTCCTTGGTACCATCGAGGGCTATCCTTCATTAGATGATGTAAAAGCTGACCTTGCTAGGAAGGATTATAAACAGGTAACCCTAATTCCCTTTATGAACATTGCCGGGGATCATGCTATTAATGATTTAGCCGGGGATGAGCCAGATTCCTGGCAAAATGAACTGGCTCAAAACTATCAGGTAATAACCATTCTAAAGGGTCTCTTGGAATATGATAACATTGCAGAAATCTATATCTGTCATATACGGCAGGCCTATAATAAACTTGATAGCTAGTTGGTTATATGAAAAAGTTTATTTTAAAAAGGGGGTCTCAAATAAAATGAAATATTGGGGTACTGCTCTTTTGGGAGCTTTCTGTGTATTTTTCTTTACTCCCAATACCGCCTATGCCATGCATATCGCCGAAGGTTTTTTACCTGCGGGCTGGTGCCTATTCTGGTTGGCTCTATCGGTTCCCTTTGTATTCTGGGGGATACGATCCATTCATATCTCTCTGCGAGGTAACCCCCATTTAAAAATGCTGCTGGGTCTGGCAGGTGCCTTTGTATTTGTTCTTTCGGCTTTAAAAATCCCTTCGGTCACTGGTAGTTGTTCTCACCCCACCGGGGTAGGACTGGGTGCTATTTTATTTGGCCCTGCTGTTATGAGTGTTCTGGGCTGTATTGTTCTGCTATTTCAGGCTTTATTACTGGCCCACGGCGGCATAACGACCCTTGGTGCCAATGTTTTTTCGATGGGTGTTATGGGTCCCCTAGTCTCCTACGGAGTTTACCAACTACTTAAGAAACGTAATACAAAGGTTGCTGTTTTCCTGGCCGCTTCTCTGGGAAATATGACTACCTACATGGTTACCTCCCTCCAATTAGCCATGGCTTTCCCTGACAAGACGGGTAATCTCCTGGTTTCTTTCTTTAAATTCATGAGCATTTTTGCCATTACCCAAATTCCGTTGGCCATAACAGAGGGTCTATTAACTGTATTTGTTTTTAACCTTCTGAATAACTACAGGGAAGAACTTTATCCTGGGTTACCCAAAGAAGAAAGGAGCGGTCCCTATGATTTCGTCAACTAGGAAACTGTTCTCGGAAAACCGATTGTTAAACTACGTACTTTTGGGAACTGTGCTCATTCTATTAATCGTACCACTTTTGTTCCTACCTAATGCTCCCTTTGAAGGCGCAGATGGTCAAATTGAAAAGGTGATTACACAGGTAGATCAGAACTACCAACCCTGGTTTGAACCTCTTTGGGAACCTCCCAGTACAGAAGTTGAAAGCTTTCTTTTTGCTCTTCAGGCAGCAATCGGTGCCGGAATGGTGGGTTATATCATAGGCTTCTGGCATGGAAAAAGAAAGGCGGCAAAAAAACAAGGTGTTTCTTGATCGATTTTCTTATACTAGTCCTTTAGGGCAAGTCCATCCGATGGAGAAATCTTTCTTTGCCATTGCCTCAATGGTCATTTGTATGTTTGCCAATTCAATCATTGTATCCATTCTGGTAATGGTTCTAATGGCAGGGGGCACCATTTTTCTTGGTAAAGTGCCCTTACGTTTTTATTTAAGGCTTCATTTACTCCCTGTTACATTCCTTTCCCTGGGAACCTTAAGTGTTGCCGTAACAACGATAACCTCAACGGATGCCGTCATATGTTACTGGAACTTACTGGGCTACCCGCTGGGCATAACCTCTGAAAACCTGCATGCCTCCCTTGTTACCTTTAGTAAATCCTTGGGAGCTGTTTCCTGTTTGTTCTTTTTAGTTCTTACAACTTCTATGCTAGACATCATAGATCTGTTACGAAGGATAAGGACTCCGGAATTGTTTCTGGAACTGATGCTTTTAGTCTATCGTTTTTTATTTGTACTCTGGGACAGCGGACAAAAAACTTACCATGCCCAGTCCGCAAGGTTAGGCTATTCCTCCGGCAAAAAAGGTTTAATCTCCATGGGTATGTTGGTCAGTGGCCTCCTTCTTCACTCTTTCCGACGCTCCAGGGAACTGGCCTTGTCCTTGGATGCAAGGGGGTATAACGGCTCCTTAAAAGTTTTAGGCAAGGATTATACTTATTCCAAAAGAAATATCGCCATCATTTGCTTTATTGAACTATTTATAATATTAGTAGCATACAAAGGCAGGAGTATTTTATAATGTCAGACATTATTCTAGAAACCCACAACCTCCATTGTCAGTACCCGGACGGAACAGTCGCCCTGCAGGGTATATCCATTGCTATTAAGAAGGACAAAAAAATTGCCCTTTTAGGTACTAATGGGGCAGGAAAATCCACCTTACTCCTTCATTTAATTGCTCTTTTAAAACCAACCTGTGGAAACATTCTCTTCAAGGGAAAAGAATTGCAATATAACCGCTCTTCCTTAGCCACTTTGCGTAGCCAGGTTGGTCTTGTTTTCCAGGACCCTGACAGTCAATTATTTGCACCCAGCGTACGTCAGGAAGTGTCCTTTGGTCCAATAAATTTGGGTCTATCAGAAAAACAAGTAGCGGAACGAGTATTTAGGTCCCTTGAACTGAGTGGAATCCCTCATTTGGCTGATAAACCAGTGCATTTCCTAAGCTATGGCCAGAAGAAGTTGGTATCCATTGCCAGCGTTCTGGCCATGAACCCAGAGTTACTCATCCTGGATGAACCAACTGCTTCACTGGACCCGCAAAACGCAATGGAAATTATGAATCTGTTAAATACACTCAACCAGAAAGGCATGACGGTTCTTCTGGTAACCCATAATGTAGAAGAAGCCTATGGCTGGGCGGACGAAATCATTCTAATGAACAATGGACTCATCACCGGTCAAGGAACCCCAGAAAACATATTGTCCCAGGATGAATTATTAGCAGGCAACCATCTTACCAAACCACTAATTTTAGATATTTTTAATTCCTTACAGTTGGCAGGGCATCTACCGGAAAACCTGCCTGTTCCCCGTACTAGGGAGGCTTTAATGGCTCTAATCCAGAATAATACTCCTGTAAAAAGGATAATATAGGGAGGCTATCATGAAAGGAATATTCTATGGCATTGGCATAGGTCCCGGCGACCCGGAGTTGATTACATTAAAGGCTGTTCATATCTTAAAACAGGTGGATGTGGTTATTGCCCCTCGCACCAATTCACGAGCTGATAGTACAGCCCTCAATATTGCACGTCCACATATAAAAGGGGATACTGAAATCCTTGAATTAATCTTTCCTATGGTGGACGATGAGAGGGAATTAAACGAGGCCTGGGAAAATAATAAATTAACCATCCTGGACCTTTTGCAAACAGGTAAACAGGTGGCCTTTTTGACTCTGGGCGATCCTATGCTTTATAGTACATATATCTATATTTTAAGGCTACTGGCAAAACACCCAGTGGATATACAGACAATTCCCGGCATAACCTCTTTTGCAGCTTCGGCCAGTCGGGTTGGCTTTCCCTTAGCCGAAGGTAATGAGATACTAACCATTGTTCCTGCAACCTGCCAAGCAGAAAAGTTAAGTATGGCTTTAGCCCTATCCGATAATGTGGTTTTAATGAAGGTTTCTAGAAATACCGCTAAACTAATCGATGAAATGTCTACTCATCATCTGTTGGACCATGCTGTGATGGTTAGTAAGTGCGGTCATAAGGATGAATCCATTCTTTTTGATTTAAGAAGCCCAGAACTAAAACCAACCTACTTGTCCACCATACTGGCGAAAAAACACTCCACCGGCATAAAATAAATATTTACAGCCCCTGACAATTCAGGGGCTGCCGTTTTATTTCTGAATAATGCTTTCATTCCTTTCCAGGGGTTGATCATAGATGGCATGGCCTGTTTCCAGAGGCTTTCCTTCGACCAATAGCCTTACTTTTTTGTACTGGGGAAGTTCCGTTAAGGTGTTGACTAGGGCATTTATCGCCAGGGTCTCCCCTGTGGTTCCCTGTAGATTTGCAAAGTCTTTGTTAAAATTGAGAGTGAGGGTATCACCCTGGGTTTTATAGTCAATCAATTTGGTGCCATTGGGCAGTATCGGAGCATACTTGCCAGGGTTGTTCAGCTCATTCACCAAAGAAACAACCATATCACTGGATTTACTAATTTCTCGCTCCACCGGTAACAGAGCATCGGCCTGTTCATTGGCAAAATACAAAGTAGCCTTAACAGTTTCCTTTGCCGCGGCTTTAGGTTGCTGTTCCTTGGTATTCACGTTGCCATTACACCCTGTAAAGAGAAATGATAGGATGATAATGAATAACAATGCATATTTTTTCATGTTTTTGCCTCCTACATTGTAGTTTGCAAATCAGTCAAAGTTTATCACAACAGCATTAAAATTACCAGAAAAAAGAACTAAAAATATTATCTGCCTAATATAAATTGGTTTATTATAAAATAGAAGCCCGCTATCCTTTTATTAATATGACGGTGGGAGCCTGCGTTTTGTTACTATAATTTAATTATAGTTTAAAACGTTCTGCTATGTCCTCTAAATCCACAGCCATCTTACTCAGGGTATCCGCAGAAGCTGTAACCTCTTCCATTGTTGCAGTCTGTTCCTCTGTGTTGGATGCCACATTCTGTATACCTGCGGACATCTGTTCCGTGGCAGCAGCTAAATCTTGTAGTTGTTGACTTAGTTTTTGGATAGTAGTAATGATATTATTAAAATTGGTACCAACTTCAATGACTATAACATTTCCTGCCTCCACTTCCTGGGCGCTGGCAGCCATGGTTTGCACAGCGTTTTGAGCCTCTTCCTGAATCGTCTCAATTAAGGTTTTAATTTCCTTAGCAGCACTGCCAGAGCGTTCTGCCAATTTTCGGACTTCCTCAGCCACAACAGCAAACCCCTTGCCCTGCTCGCCGGCCCTGGCAGCTTCAATGGCTGCATTTAATGCAAGTAGATTGGTCTGATCGGCAATCTGGGTAATAAGCTCTACGATTTGGGATATTTCCCCGGATCTGGTACTTAGGCGCTCAATGCTTTGCCCTACCACCCCGGTGGACGTACCAATGTTTTTCATCTGGGAGGTAACCTGGTTAATGCCAGTTGTACCTGCCTCGGCATGTTTAGCAGCATCCTCGGATGCCGATGCCACAATCTGAGTGTTCTCTGTTACTTGTTCCACAGTGGAAGATAGCTCTATCATCGTTGAAGCGGCTTCATTGGCACTGGCCGTAATTTGCTGAGAGCTAGAGGAAAGTTGTTCTGCCGCTGAGGCAACATGTTCAGCCTTTTCCCTGAGCTGCCCGGCAATATCCTTTAAACTCTCTACCATTTCATTGAAGGCTGTGGCCAACAGGCTAATCTCATCACCTGTGTTAATTTTTATTTCATTAACAGACAAATCCCCACTGGCAACCCTGCCGGCTACTTCTTCCATCTCTTTGATGGGTTTAGCAATGGCCCGGGTCACAAACCACCCCACGGAACCTGCTATTAGTACCGAAGCAAACATGGTTAAACCAAAGAGCCTTTGAACATCGGAGATGTCGTAGTTATTCAGGGCTGCAATGAGTCTCATCTGATACAGGCCAAAGATCCCCATGGCTAGGAAGATTGCAATTAAGATCGCAAATCCTCCCATAATTTTTACTCCTACTGATATTTTTACCCTATGAGAGGAGCAGTAAAAGTTACAATTCCGGCAAGTTCCTATTTTTTGAGCCATCGTCCCTTGTAGTTCCCCCCTGCAAAGGGTTCCTGGCACTTTCCAGCACTCCCCACCCCTCTTTTCAGTAAAGGCGGGACATTTGCTTTTTCTTTCCTCAGGGCAGTCTAGTTGCTCCCAACAGGCCCTTTCAAACTTTGCCATACTACACCACCTAAATCACAGTAAATTTTGGTTCTTTTGATAAATTAATTATATTAAGGAGAATCTCCTAGTCAATCAAAATAATAGTTAAACTAGAAAAGTAATAAATTTGTAATATTTTTAAGTATTAGAAATAACCCATGACTAAAGTTCTTGGCAAATACCCTATGATTATTAAATGAAAAAACGTAATAGAGAATAAAGAGATACCCACTATTGGAGGCGCCCCAAGAGATGGGTCACAAGCTATAAGGTTCTTTGAAAGGAGAATATCATGAAAAAAATTACCAAATTTACAGCCACTCTACTTTCTGTATGTATGTTCTCAACAGTACTGGCGGGTGCCGCCTGGGCTGACCCCTGGAAAAAGAATAAACAAATGCCACCGGGCTTGCAAAAGCAGCTTATAAAATACACCTATTCTGCCAATTTTAAAGATGTAAAAAATCACTGGGCCAAAAGCGAAATTGAAGAACTACAATTGAAAGGCATTATGAAAGGGTATCAGGATCAGACCTTTAAACCCCAACAAGCTGTTTCCAAAAATGAAGCCCTTGCCATCATCATGCGGGTAGTGGATCACAAAGAGACCAATACAGATAAGGCTGACTTAATTAAAAAAATATTCCCTGGTTGGATGGGTATGGCACCACAGCAGGCCTATGATGCAGGTATCCTAGCAGATTGGGAATTATATAAATGGAATGGCAATAAACCTGCTACCAGAATTGAAGTTGCCATGTGGTTATGCCGGGCTTCCGGTGAGGAAAATGTCTCCCTGAAAGATATGCTCTCCTTTGCCAAAGACACTAACCAACTAAGTAAAGATGAATTAATTTACGCTGCAGCTATGTATAACAAAGGTATTATGAAGGGGACACCGGACGGTTACTTAAATCCCTTGAAACCTATTTCCAGAGGCGAATTTGCGGTTATGATTAGCCGTTTCATCGACACTGTTGACTTGGATGATATTACCGATGGTGAAGAAGAAAACCAAGACTATATTGAAACCTTGGCCCCTGTCCATAACGCTAAAATTGATTTAGAAACAAAGGAATTCACAATCAACTTTGAGGAAAACATGGCCCTTGCTGAAGATAAAGATCTCAGTGACCTGCCAGATGCAATTAACATTTATAAATACGATGGTGGAAGATGGGTTACAGCAAACCTTGAATATGCCGTAGTATTTACCGAAGATGAAGATAAGCTGACGGTAAAGCTGGACAACAGTGAAGAGCTTGCTAACAACACCAAATACTGCATAACCTTCAACAATGATATTCTGGTAGAAGCTGACGCAAAGGATAAAGAAAAGGCTGCCTTTGCAGGAATTAAAAAGGGAGAATGGTGCTTTACTACCAAGTCGGCTGAACTGGCCATTGATGAAGTTGAAGCCACCGATGACACCACTGTGGTCATTGAATTTAACCAGGATATCCAAAGGGGTGACCACTTCTCTAGCAACGGCACTGACATCCATGTAATGGCTGGGGATACTGAGTTGGATATTGACGCAGCCAGTATACGTAACAATACGTTAACAATTACTCTGGACGGTGACGACAGCCTGGAGGATGACGAAGAATATACTGTGTGGTTAGAAGAAGATGTTGTGGCAGGCTTCGAAATTGATGAAGACGATGCCATCGAGTTCACTTACGAAGACTAAGCATGAGGCACCCTCTGGGGTGCCTTCTATTTTTGTTGATAAACCTCTTCTACTAGGGATTTCATTATCTCGGTTAGCTCTAGATAATGAAATCCTTTTACCACTTTTTCAACAATCTTAGACACTCTCTGGAGTGACTTTTATTGCAAGGAATTTGGAGTCACTTCCAAGACGGACGTGCCAACCAACCCAAAACAAGGACGTTTCGCTGCAGGCGACCATATTTCATCCGGTGTAAGCCATATTTGTTTATCTGTACGGAGATCGGAGTGAGCGGTGTTAATAGAATGGTTTTAATGTAAAAGCTCTGGATCTTGATCCAGAGCTTTATTTCTATAGGATTCTGCTGGCGCCACGAAACTTAGTATTCCAATAACTATCAGACATGGAATCAATTCGAATGCCACGGGAGGTAGAAGCATGAATAAATTGGTTATTACCCACGTAAATGCCAGAATGGTTAATTCCGGCACCTCCAGTATTAAAGAATACCAAATCACCGGGATTCAATTCCGATCTTTTTACAACTGAACCAGCATTATATTGACCTGCAGCAGTATGCACTAAGTCAATACCAAAGTTTTTGTAGACATAACGCACATATCCAGAACAATCAAAACCAGAGGGACTTTCTCCTCCGGAACGGTATCCCACCCCAATATATTGCTTAGCATAATCTAAGACAGCAACTGCTCGATCCACCACACCTCTTGAACTATCAGGCGAATCCGTGCGGGGTCTGACCGACTGATTCGCTACTTGATCTGGAACATTTAATATTTGACCAATTTTTAAACTATCACTATTTAAGTTATTCAGTTGTTTAAGACTATCAACAGAGGTTCCACAACGATTGGCAATTGACCATAAAGAATCGCCTTTTTGTACAGTTAACTGTGCTGCATCGGCAGAACCAACCCAAACCACTGTAGCTAAGCAAACAGTGGTGGTCAATACTGCCATCTTCTTAAGCAAAGACAACAAACATTTCCCCACTTTCTACGCCTACGGAGTTAGCTGACGGGTTCGGACAGAAAGTTAGCCCGCTACACACTGGTAGTTCACCCCATAATAACTGGTTCCCCCGCTTTCAATAGAAATTAGGCGTTTTTTAATATAATGTAAAATTCGTCAAAAGTTTCTATTTCCCTGCCATATTTGTTAACATTTTTGTCATATTAAGAAATCAGGCCATAAGTCCTGCCGCCCTCTTCTTTTAATTACTTCTTTAAACTAGGAAAAAAGGACTTGACGTCGAAAGCTATATTTACCCTAGGTTCCTGGAGGAAAGAAATGCATCAATTACTTGATCAATCCAGTATTGTTTCTATAAAATATTTGCCTGCCCGACCACCTCTATATGATGATTTTCCAGTAGAGGTTCATCCTTATATTGTTGATGGCTTAAAAAAGTCCGGCATTCACCGAACTTATACCCCGGAAAGACGCAGACAACTGGAGGAACAGCTCTTTACAGGGCAATTGGCCGGTGTCATTTCAACTAATGCACTGGAACTGGGGATCGATATTGGCGATCTGGATGTTTGCGTCCTTTGCGGATTCCCCGGTTCCATTGCTTACACCTGGCAACAGTCCGGTCGTGTGGGACGTAGCAAGCAAAAATCCCTTGTGGTGTTGGTGGCCTCCGACGACCCTTTGGACAGGTATATGGTGCATCACTCGGAATTCTTTTTTTCACAACCCAGTGAGAAGGCCATTGTCAACCCCCATCGTTTACAATTTATGGTGGATCACCTGCCCTTGGCCGCCAGTGAACTACCCTTACGTAAGGAAGATCTTACCTTCTGGGATCAAGAATCCTATTATAATGCAGTACAGTTTCTTCGAACCACTGGCCGACTAAGGCAAGATCCCAACCTTCGGGTAAGGGCCTACCGTTCCATGGGGGAACCAACGAAGGTTGGCCTCCGTGGTGAGCAAAAACGTTTTTTACTAAAATTAACAGACGGTAGAATTATTGAACAAACCACCTATCAAGATGACTTGGGGAGTTATTACGAGGTCGTGGATAGTGCCGGACGTATTTACATCTATGATGACTACCAGGGTGGCGTTGGCTTGGCAGAGAGTTCCCTGGATGTCTTGAAAGATGTTCTACAGCGCTGTTTGGACATGGTGGCAGAATGTTCATGTTATATTGGATGTCCTTCATGCATTCACATTCCTCAATGCAAACAACATAATGAAGATCTGGACAAAGAAGGCTCTATCCTCCTTTTAGCTTCTTTGTTAAACCAATCTATTAAGAAGTTGCACCGACCCAAATTAGCCAAACAAACAGTACCTACCCCTGACGGTTCTGGCAATCTTAGAATACAGGCCCGGGAATATGAACGTCAGCAAAAAATACTACGTCAGCAGGCAGAGGCGATCCTGCCGGAATACCCTAGAGTACTGGCTCTTTTTAACGAAGAATCGATTCCAATAGAAGCCAAGGGTTTGATGGCCAAAGAAAAGTTATTACTGTCTTTGTTAATGGTCTTTCAAAAGCAGCATAACCAAGGGTCTGTTAGCCATGAACTAATTGGTCAAGCTGCTGATTTATTAA
This sequence comes from Desulforamulus reducens MI-1, assembly GCF_000016165.1. Lineage (GTDB taxonomy): Bacteria > Bacillota > Desulfotomaculia > Desulfotomaculales > Desulfotomaculaceae > Desulfotomaculum > Desulfotomaculum reducens. The sequence continues at coordinate 2,968,704 of NC_009253.1, forward strand.
ACATTGAGAGACAATTTTTTGCCCTAAGGTTGGAAGCATTAGTTAGCCGCAGCCTTGTCTACGGATCAAAGGAGCAGGGTTATACCCTTTCCTCTACTATCTTTCAATGGTTTGCGTCACATTTATTTTAACAACCACCTTTGATATTGGTTATACTGCCTTATAATTTTTTCCCGTTGGGAAATAATAGTTATGATACTGAAGATTTTTTTATTTATACAGGTGAATATTGAATGACATTAACCCAGGCAACCTGGAATTGTGCAAAGGTCATGTTATCTCTAACACTGCCCTTACAAGTGATCATAAAAACAGACCGACCTCGAAATACCCACGACTTTTGCAATCAGCAAGCTATTGAAATTATAAGACGGGACGGCTTACATAGAGAAGGTCAATTACTACAATCCTATCTTGAGCTATTAAACAAAGGTTCCCGTTGGAGTGATCAGGGTTTCAAAAATATTAGTCATTATTATCATTATCAAAGGGGGACTGGTCTTTGGCATGGTCCTGATGCTCCCACAGAGTGTCAATATTTTTTTGAAAAGGCAGTAAAATACTGGCGGGCAGGCTACCAGGAAAAATCAATCTTCTATTTAGGGGCTGCCAGCCATATTCTGCAAGACCTCTGTGTACCCCATCATGCCTGTGGCGTGGTGCTAAAGGGGCATAAATTTTTTGAGGATTGGGCCCGGGGGCACTACCACGAATTTAGTGTAAAAACGGAAGGCATCTATCAGCTTTCCTCCAGTGCCCGTGGTTGGGTAAAGGAAAACGCACGGGTTTCCTCTGCCTACCTGCCAGAACTCATGAATAATAAGGGTATTACTTCCGTCCAAAGAACTGCAGGCAACATGCTGCAGCTGGCCCAGCGAACCACTGCAGGTTTTCTACATTTCTTTTTTCAGCGCATCAAATAATCCCCACCTAAACCAGGTGGGGATATTTTGTAGCTATAGCTTTATAAACCCTAAACCATTTAAAATAATGATAACAATGGCAATGGGTGCCACATAGCGGATGGCGAATAGGTAAAAACCAATGGCAGACTTGTTATTTAGACTGCCGCCGTTCGAGATTTCATCCGAGACCTCCCAACGACTCAATCTCCAGCCGGCAAAGAGTGCAATCACTAAACCAGTTAAGGGCATCATCAGGTTATCCGTTAGGTAACTATAAAAGTTAAACAAAGTCATATCAAATAATGTTACATCCGATAGTAAACTATTGGAGAGAGTGGCGGTGCAGCCAATGGCCGCCATAAGCACCCCGGTAAAAATGGTTGCTGCCCCCCTGGACCAACCTCTTTCTTCTGTGAGGTAAGCCACGGGTGCATTATACAGAGAGATCATGGCGCCCATGGAAGCAATGGAAGCCAAAATAAAGAAGATGCTTAAAAATACCTGACCAAAGGGCATGGAGTTAAAGACCATTGGGATAGTCATAAAAAGTAGTGATGGTCCGTCCTTAGGACTGAATCCGAATGAAAACACAGCTGGGAAAATGGCTAAACCAGCCAACATGGAAACCATTGTATCTGCTAAAACAACCTTAATCCCGGTCCCTATCAGGCTTTCTCCCTTTCCTATATAGCTGCCATAGGTGGTCATCACACCCATGCCAACAGAAAGTTTGAAAAAAGCTAAACCCATGGCAGCTAAAATGGTAACACCGGTAATTTTTGAAAAGTCCGGCTGAAACAGAAAAGAAACCCCTTCACTGGCCCCCGGAAGTGTAAGGGCACGAACTACACATACAATTAGCAAAAGAAAGAGAATGGGCAAAAGTGTCTTGGTCATTCTCTCAATACCATTTTTAACCCCGGCTAAAATAATAGTTCCGGTTACAAACAGTACAATCCACTGCCAAATCAGAGGTGACCAAATACCACTGATAAATGTGGTAAAGACCTGCTCCGCAACCTTAGGGTCACTGGTTACAATACTGCCGCTGAGGGCTTTAAAAATGTAAGCAAAAACCCAGCCGGCCACTGATGTATAGTAAAACATAATGAAAAAAGCACAAATAACTCCGGATAAACCTGTAAAGAACCAGGGCGTGTCCGGGGCCAGCCTTTTAAATGCCCCCACACAGGCGGCGTTGGAACGCCGACCAATAACAAATTCTGAAATCATAACCGGTAGTCCAATAAAGCAAACACAAGCGAAATAAATAAAAATAAATGCGGCACCACCATTTTCACCGGTGATATAGGGGAATTTCCATATATTTCCTAGGCCCACTGCAGAACCCAAGGTCGCAGCAATAACACCTAATGTACTACCAAAACCTTCTCTTGGGCTAAACTGCTTCTTTCCAAGTTCAGTTTGTACCATAATTACTGTCCTTCCTTTTGTATAAAATTTTGTTTAAAAATTTTATTCTCTTGTCAGTAGACAATGTCACCTCCTGTTTCAAAAAGATTACAGCTGCTCACATATATTAACTGTCAATATTTTAATACATCTATAAACTTATCACTAGAGGTTTTAGAACTTTCATGCAAATAATCTTTTTACATTATGTTCCACCTATTTATGTGCAACACTTTTTATTTTGCTACGTCTTAGATGGTGTAACCAAATGTAATCATATTCTTAGGAGAATGTGCATGAAAGAGCTTAAAACCATCTTTTTAATATTTTCCCTAACCCTATCAATATTAATGGGCTGCTCTGCCGCTAAGCCAGCCGATGACCAACCAAAGAAGCAAGCCAGCAAAGCAGATATTTTTATTGAAACCGCCAATACACACATATTGCAGACCGTTGATAGGAATATCTCAGGCGATCGTACCAAAGAAAATATTATTCTTTATGTTAACCGGACAAAGGATGGCATGCCCCAGTCCTGGTCTCTGGTGGTAAACGGAATTGAAAAAATCAAGCTATCCCATGAAGGAGGACTTTATTCCTTTGCTGAAATGAACTTCGTAGACATAGACGGTGATAAGAAAGAGGAGGTCCTGCTTTACCGTCAATCCAGCGGAAGTGCCGGGGCTAAGGGGTTAAATGTTTATAAACCAACCGAAGCAAAATGGCAGCAGGTCTTTTCAAATGTGATTACAACTGACATGGGTCAGGAAAGATTTCAAGTTAAATATATGGGGGATTATTTTGTAAGATTTGAGGATAAGGAAACTGGCCTTAAGGCAGTCATTGAATTGAATAAAAAGCAGTATCAAGGTATTGAGAACATGTTAAAAAACATTTCCACTTGGATCGATCCGATTATCGACTATAGCCTGGTGGACCACGACGGGGATGGCACCAAAGAAATTATCACCCTCCAAAGGGTGATTGGGATTTCCCACGCTGATACCATTGCCTTATTAAAAACTACCTATAAAATGGAACAGGGCCAATACAAATTAATTTCCTTGACCCTCTGTGATTATAATGATAAACCTTTGGCTGAAGCCAAATTATAAAGTTAATTCCGCGCCATGTTCCTTTAACCACCTACGGTGCGTTTTGTATTTCGGACAAATTCTTTCCACCAGGGACCAGAATTTTTTCGAATGGTTCATCTCTATTAAATGGGACAATTCATGGGCCACCAGATAGTCAATCACAGGCAGGGGAGCCATCACTAATCGGAAATTAAAATTCAAATTGCCTTGGCTGGAGCAACTTCCCCAGCGGGTTTTCTGATCCTTGATAAATACCTGCTTGTAATGGATACCAAGTTCTTTTCTGGCAACCTCCAACCTTTGTAATATGATTTCTCTGGCCTGATATTTGAGCCAGGCCTCTAGAATCTGCTTAATGTTATCTTTGTGGTTCTGGGGTAGTATAACAATGATCTTGTCCCCCACCAGTTCCACCACTGGGGACCCCTGCTGAAATACAGTAACCAACCGATAGGATTTACCCAGAAAACTCACAGCCTGTTTTTCTTCTAGGCTGTTTTCTTTTTTCTGCTGTGCTTTATGAGAAATCATAGCAAGTTTTTGTAAAATCCATTGTTCTTTTTCTCTAAGTAAGGGCTCTATATTGCCTAGGGGATATCGGAATGGAACGATAACCTCGAGGCCTTTTTCTAAACTTATTTTTAGATTTACATTCTTGGCTCTGCTGCTTTCCCGAAAGAGGTAGGATATTTCCGTACCTCCCAATTGGATGGAGGATTCTTTTGGTAAGGCCGCAGTGGGTAATTGATCTTTATGTTTTTTCTCTTTCACCAAGAGCACCTACCGTTCCATAAAGATTTGTGTTACTATTCTTCAATAAAGTCTTATAACCCTGCCACCACCTGGTAATTAGAAAGAATGAACTCGGCAGGGTTTACTTGTCAGCGTTTCTGAGCATTTAAAACCCTGTGCGGATTGTGCACAGGGTAATATTATTTATTTACCGACTTCTGATTATCATTAATATTCCACATTTCCGAAGGAGGAGTTAAGATTAAGGCTTCATCATGCCAGGTACAGGATACCTCATCCGTCAGCGCCATAGCGATGTTCTTAAGGTGTTCGCTAATTCTTAAATAAGCATTGATAACATCCATATGAATAAAGCTGGTATTTTCGGTTTCCTGAGCCCCTTTTTGCATACGAGCAATATGACTCATCCGTAGACGGAACTCCAGATCAACAATATCCTCTTGAATATTTTTTGCTTTTTCTGCCAGCAGACAACTGTTGGTGGCCGCACTGGTATTAACCAGATGAAGAAGTTCCATGACCTTGCCATGCATGGTCAAAATGTCTTTGTGCCCCTCTTCAGAAAAGTCCAGGTTATTGACATATTTACTTTCCGCTTTATACATCAGGTTTTTCTCGATTATATCGCCAATATATTCATAATCCCGGACTATATGCACCAACCCCATTGTTCTATTAAACTCATCTTTAGATAGTTGCTGCCTCAACAAATGGGTAAGATATTTATTGGTGGCTGTGGCCAAGATGTCAATATGGTGCTCTTTTTGATACATTTTCTCAGCAATATCCTGATCAAAATTTTTGAGTAGAGGATATATTTGTTTGGTCATATCCGTTACGTGATCAGATATATGCATAATTTCTTTGGTCGCCATGCCAATGGCCAGTTCAGGACTGGTAAAAAGACTTTCATCCAAATATTTGGGTGTAACATCAGATATTGCTTCTTTTTTATCCGGCACAATGTACTCCAAAAACCGGGCAAAATAATCAATAAAGGGAACAAATAAAATGGCAATGACAATATTAAAGAAGGTATGCACATTGGCAACTTGAAAGCCCGCATTGGATGTCAGTTTTTGCATAAGACTCCCCAGGGGGCTAACAAAGGGCAAAAATAACAATACACCAACGATCTTAAATAGTAAGTGGGCTGTAGCAACCCTTTGAGATTCCCTGGAAGACCCCAGGCTGGATAAAATGGCTGTAAAGGCTGTACCGATGTTGGCACCAAACAACATAAATATGGCTGGTTCTAGGGTAATCATATGCTGCATGGATAATAGCATAATAATACCAATGGTTGCAGCACTGCTGTGTACTAAAAAGGTAAATACCGCTGCCACAGCCATGGCCAGTAAAGGTCGGTCGCTCATCTGTAAAAGCATTTTCTCAAAGGCTGGGTCATTTCTAAGGGGATACATGGTATCAGACATGATTTTAAGACCTAGGAACAACAAACCAAAGCCAATTAAAACTTGCCCAATGCGCTTATACTTATTTTGCTTAGCGAAAAAAATAATAGTTGCTCCAATACCTACAATGGGCAATGATATTTCTGTGGCCTTTAAAGCAATTAATTGGGCTGTTACGGTGGTTCCAATGTCCGACCCCAAAATCACTGCCAGGGTGTTTCTTAAACTAATAATTGAGGCACTGGTTAAGCTAACCAAAATAACCGTGGTTGCAGTACTGCTTTGAAACAAGATGGTTACAAGGACCCCTAGACCCATGGCAACAATTCTATTTCTGGTTAAACGAGTTAAAACCTCCCGGAGTTTTTTCCCGGCAATCTTTTGTAGTCCTTCACTTAGAACATACATACCATATAATAAAAGACCCATACCACCGATCATATTCAAGAACGCTGCTTGCCAGGACATATATCTACCTCCTCTCTGCTTCAAAACTATGGTACAAGTTTCACAAGATTGTGCCAAAAAAAAAAACGAACAAAGTCAACAGAACTCTTAACATAAAATTAATAATGTTTTTATTTTAATTGATCAAAGGATTAGTTGTCAAACAGAAGCCAATTTTCGAAATACAGAAAAATAATGACCCGGGAGCAACCCGAGTCATGTTTCTTTACTCTAAAAACACCGTTTGTGAATATTCATCCCACCAGACATGATACCCGAGGGTTTCCCCGATAAATCGTATGGGCACCATTGTACGGCCATAGACCACGATAGGTGGTACCTCTAGATAGATAAGCTCTCCATTAAGATAGGCATCATAGGCTTCTACATACATAATTAGTTCGTTTCTGCCATCAGTTGCTGTTATTTCCCCTAAGTACTGGTCCCAATCTACCGTAACACCAGACGCCTCAAAAATTGTCCGCATGGGAACAAAAATCCTGTTCTGATACATGACTGGGGGAACATCGGTGTAAAGGTAATTGCCGTTCATAACAATGTCGATATAATCATACCCTGCCTGTGCAGGAACCAGAAATGTTATTTGCAACAATGTTACCATGAGAACTACCAACAGAAATTTTGTTTTTAACTTCATGCATCTGCCCTCCTTTATCACTAAGATATTCAGTCGGAGGACAGAAAAGTTTCTATTTTTCGTCAATAAAATACATTTTTATTCGGTTTTTTTGTTTAAACCTCTTTTAGCAATAACCTGCCATTCATTGTGTCTAATGTCCACATCGGCTCCAGTGGCTCCACCTGAAATGATTAGTCTCAGGGCCTGATCCACCGGTATATTCACAATGGTTACTGAATCCCTGGGCACCCAGTACATATCCCCGGCCACCTGCAATGTTTGGGGAAAGTAAACCCCCACTAATTCCCTGCCATCCTGATCCTGAAAGGGACTATCCTTTACGGTTAGAAAACCTAGCCGGTAGGTAATGTCATTAAGCCTTACCAGTGCAACAGTGTCAAATTTCTTTTTATCACCTGCCAAGGATTTTAGGGCATCCTTAAGAGTATTATAAATATTCTTAACCCCTGGCATGCTGCAGATAAACCCTTCTATTAGGGCTAAAATCTTCTTCGATATCCACCAATTAGCAATTAAGCCAATGATACAAACCATTAATACCACAAAGACAAAGTCAATTCCAGGCAAATTCCTCCCCACCAGAGGAAAAAGAATGGCATTGCCGATACCAGAGATTTTAGCATAAATAAAGGCTAAAATATAAAATGTTCCAATGATTGGCAATAAAACCAATAGGCCTTTAGCAAAATAAATCGATAATTTGCGCATCATCTAACCTCATAACAAAATGTGTACTTTGCAAAAGTAATATTTCTATATTCATTAATGAAAATCCTTTGAAAATTAAACCAATGGACTAATTTCTATCACATAAAGAAACTTGGCTTACGCCATACCCTATAGGGCACGAAAGCCTTTAGGTGACGGCGTAAGCCTTAGTTGCCCTTATGCAAGTCGGGAAAGTTTTATACTTTCTTATTTGCCAAAAAGGAACCCATATTTCATTGGTCCTACATTTTTTATTATAATAAGGTTTTATAAAATATATAAAATCCCGTGTATATAAGTATCAAGTTAGCTATTAGTTGGAACATCCTTTGGTTTATTTTATAGAACAGTATATTCCCCAAGAATACACCAACAGCAGCAGTAGGAATTAAATATAGGGAAGTAAACAGTACCTCTGTGCTAATTTTTACGCTAAAGACTTGCATAATGATACTTACAATGTAAACAACAATAAAGAAGGCTAGCGTGGTACTTCTTATGGTCTCTTTCTTGACATTTTGGGCAGTAAAATAAATTGCAAGGGGTACTCCGGGCATCCCTAGGCTGGTGGTTAAGATCCCTGCTGTTAAGCCCACAAATACTTCATTCCTTCTTTCCGATTCCTTCATCACTTTCAGAATTGAATTTTGATCCGCTTCTATGGCATCTTTACATTCTTTGGTTTTGTCTATGGGACCTTCCACAGTTTTCCTGAAGTGGGTTTGATACCACTTAATAATTAAAAAAATGGATATCATTAATATCACAGCACTTACAGAGGCCTTAAGAATATCTAGGCTAACATAGATGAAAAATCCTAAACCAATGGGAATACCTAAAATACTACCGTGAATAAGTCGTTTTAGTATATCAAGATCAATTTCATGTTTGATCTTGGGCATTAAGATTAGGGCAATAAATAAGGACAGAAAAATACTTATTTGAATACAATCCCGCGAGTCAAAAACTAAAAGTAAAAAGGGTGTTGCCATAATAGCAAAACCAAATCCTGTAGAGGCCTGTAGAACAGATGCAAAAAAAACAATAAGCCCTGCAAAAATACTTTCATACATACTTTATCACCTATCATTTATATATATATTCACTAGCGTTGCATAAAAACTAATGTATAAATCAAAAGTAAATAAATGGAAAATTGCATTGTATTATTTTGTAATAAATTGGTTGTATACACCAATTACCTTATTTCTCTTTGTGCTAAAGGAACAACCACTTAAGAGGTAGTCCTTTATCCACATTTTTCAGATCATGTAATTCCTAAGCTATTATCGGGTCGTAAGTTAGATCATCCAGGTGTTCTGCCTCACCTTGTAGTACCTGTACTAACGTAATGTTGTAGACTTTTTCATGGTCTATACACCGTCGTCCTCTTGAACTTTGGCCTGACTTGTGGTGGAGCTTTCGTACAAACTTGGTGAAGTCTACATAAAGGCATGTATGAAGCAACATTTGAATTTTTAGTAATGGGCCTTCGTAACCTGTTTTCTTTTTAAGCAACATCATTAAACAGTAGGTAATCAGTGCTATCATCAATTGGTTTTCCACAGCCTGCTGGCTTAAACCATAGAAATGTTTTACACAGAAATGTTGTTTGATCCACTTAAAGAATAATTCTATCTGCCAGCGGTAGCGGTATATGTCGCTTATTTCCTCGGCACTTAACTCAAAGTCGTTGGTAATGATAATTACAGGCTTACCCTCGGTATCTTCTGTTTCTATTAGTCTCAAGGGGTTCTGCATTTTGGTTGTACCGTCTTTGCCTAGGATTACTTTATGGTCTTTCTTGATTAAGCTATCTTGGTTTGTTGGAAATTTTTCTAGTGTTTCAACTATTGCGTTACTCTTTAAACGGCTAACGAATCTGGTACCATTATTAGAATAATTGTCAAACCTCTTGTAATCCAAGTAGCCACGATCAAAGACGTTTAGGGCATCTTTTTCTACAACCAAGGCATCCATTTGTGTTTTGTCAGCAGACTTAGCTGGTTTAATTATGGCTTTGTCTGGTAGAACCCCTTGCTCAAGCAGCTGGATACGGAGGTGTAATTTAACTCCACTTTTGGTTTTTCTGAACTCTGCCCAGCGGTATCGGGATAGACAAAGGCTTATTGTTGAAGAGTCTATCAGATAAATGCGACCTAATTCTTGTCTTATTGATTTAAAACCTATTTCAGTACCAAACTGATGGACTATATCAGAAAACAGAGACTGAGTTAATTCAGGAGATAAATCTCTCAATTTACGGGATAACTGTGAAGCACTAATTGAATCTAAACCTACTGCCGAGCTGAAATTATCATCATTTAAGCTGTTACTAATATGGCGGAGACCTTTAAGTTGCTCTAACTGTGCATAGGAAATCATTTGAATTAGTTTGATAACGGTTAATTTTTTAGCGTAAGCATCGACTTCTGATTCTTTGACATTGCTTAAAAATTTTTCGTTATAAATTGTTTGAAATAGTTGATTATATGTGGATTTATTGGTATTCTTGTCCATGCGTGGTCTCCTTATTTTTGGGATTATGGACAGGACTACCTGTTATATCTCAATTATAAGGAGATTTTTTATTTATTCGTAGACAAAATATCCCAAAATACTTGACAAAACAAAAATTTTTTTATGCAACACTAGTGATATATATTAGTACTAATGAATATTCTTGGGACAACCCAGAAAAAGGAGTAGTCTCTCGGCTACTCCCTGAAATATACAATTTCATTTTAAAGATACTCGTTATTATCCAGGCTTTGAATATGGCTGTAAGTCCTGCTAAAAAAGCAGGACTTACAGCTAACATTTATTCCTTTAGATGGTGCTGTGCTCTGTTCTGGCAATAATATCATCTTGTAAATCAGGAGACAGGTCACAGAAGTATGCACTGTAGCCGGCTACCCGCACAATCAAACCACGGTATTTATCTGGGTCCTTTTTAGCCTTCAGCAGGGTTTCTTTGTTTACAATGTTAAACTGCAGGTGCCACAGTCTTAAATCGCACCAGGTTCTGATAAAGGATGCCAGCTTTTGGGTTCCCTCTTCTCCCACCACACAGGATGGCGTAAACTTAATGTTTAACAGTCTAGAGGCTCGCTCTCTATAATCATAGTTCTTAGAGTTAAAGTTGGATAACAACACCGCAGTGGGTCCATTTACGTCCGCACCGTGGGAAGCTGAAGATCCGTCAGACAATGGTGTGTATGCCTTTCTTCCGTTGGGAGAGGCACTGACTACTTTACCAAAGGGCACGTGGGAGGTAAAGGGTACCAGTCTTAGGTCAAAGTGTACGCCCAGTTCTTTGGAGTATTTTCTGGTAAACTCAAGGGCTTCACGGTCAACCTCTTTGGCAATGGAATCCACATAGGGATCGTTGTTACCGTATTTTGGAGCATTTAATAGCATTTGTCTGATAGCTTCTTTGCCTTCAAAGTTGCATTTCAGGGCTTCAATTAATTCTGTCATGGTTATTCTTTTATCTTCAAAGACAAGCTTTTTAACCGCTGCCAGTGAGTCAACTACAGTACCATAGCCCATCAATTCAAAGTAGCCCATATCAATACCACCAGGAATCACTGGGGTATGCAGATCTAAACAGTTTTCCATGCACAGATCATGCAGTGCAGAACCCAGTGGAGTTGCAAAGTGCTTGGGACGTAGGTTTACAATCACATGCTGCTGGATAAATGCATGTTTTAAGAAATTGGTGGATTGAGCTAGGTAGGCACTCCAGAACTCATCCCAGGTTTTAAAATCTCTTGGATCTCCTGTCTCAAGACCAATAACTTCGTCTCCGGTGAGCAGCATTTTGCCGTTATGCAAAACCATTTCCACGGCTGCGGCAAAGTTGACATAGGGGCAACCACTGGTAAAGGTATCCCGGTTCGGCATTCTGGCTTCGGAACAACCGGATACGGCATAGTCATAGGCTTCTTCAAACTTTGCTCCTTTGGAAAGCAGTAAGGGAACAACTTCTTCGTCGTTGATTAATTTAGGGAATCCAGAACCTTCTTTAATAGTTAATGCCACCTCATGCATATAACGTTCCGGTGAACGTGCATGGATACGGGCTGCCAGGTCAGGATAGTTTAAGGGGAACTCCTGCTTAGATTGTAAGAATAAGTAGGTTAGTTCGTTGGTAGCATCATTTCCGTTGGGAGTCTGTCCGCCAATGGTTACAGCTTCCCAGTGTGCATAGCCTTCGTTGAAAGCACCGCCGGTGGGAGATACATAAAGGTCAATGAATTGAGCCATGGCTACCCACATACATTCCAGTAGTTCAACTGCCTTTTCCGGAGTGATACGGCCTTCTGCCAAATCTTTTTTATAGTAAGGGTAGAAGTACTGGTCCATACGTCCGTTGGAAATGATGGTACCGGTTTTTTGTTCAATTCTGGAAAACATCTGGGTAAACCACTGGGACTGTACTGCCTCACGGAAGTTCCGGGCGGGGTTTTCAGGTACCCACTGACAAATTTCAGCAATCTCCAGTAATTCTTGCTTTCTGGTTTGGTCTGCTTCTTTTTCTGCCAGTTCAGCAGCCAGCTTAGCATGTCTCTTTGCCCAAAGTACGATGGCATCACATACGTTGATAACGGCCTGGAGGAAGGGAGCTTTCTCCATGTTATCCACTGGGCTTAGAGGATCAAGGGCTGCCAGTTTTTGCTCTGCCTCTTCTTTAATTCCTTTGAAACCTCTCTTTAATACTCTTTCATAGTCGTGAACCCACTGAATGGAAGAGCGGAAAGATGCCGTTTCGTTTACAATGAATCTGGATTTTAAGGGGTCCTTAGGATCATAGGTGTATTTTAGGGTTTCTTTGGGTAGGGCTTTGGTCAGGTTTTCATGGAATGTTTTACCCTTCCAATAGGGAGCAATTTCGTTAATCACGATATCAGCATCTGCCTGGGAAATGTTAAAGGGAGACTCTACACGGCTGGGCAGTTGCTCGATGGCAACATCAAGAAAGTCACCGTCTAATTCAGGGAACAGCATGCCATATCTTCCGGGTTGCCCGCCCCTACCTACCAATAGGTTGTCATCGTCAATGTAGACAGTCATATTTTTTGCAATGTGTAGCAGGGCCTTGGACCATCTTAATACCAAGGGTTCACCTTCGGTTTCTTTCATGGACTCAGTGAAGTACTTGGCTCTTTCTACATCAATGATGGGGCGTTGGGTATTAAAGCTTTCCAGGATTTTATAGATTCTCTCTCTGCCTTTTTTGAAATCATTTTTGCCTAACATTTCTTCTTGAATTCTTTGTTCATGAGGTGAATACACGGTACAACATGTTGTCATGGAAGTTCCCTCCTTAGTTAGTTAATATGCATATTTAATCTGCTTACAGATTATTGCTTACGTACTGCGGAACCAGCGGCAATTTTTTATCAATTTAAATTTTCGCCTAGACATTTCTTACAAAGGTAGGTTATTAGGTAAAAATTACAATTGGTTGTAATAATTGCTATGGACAATGCGTTTAATTAGGTTAAAGCAAAGGAATTTGTCTTGGTAAATTTCTGTGATAACTTACACAATGATACATATAAAATTGCAAGAGTTGTAACGTTGTAACGTCGTGACGTACGTACCAGTTACTATGAATATACACCGTTTAATGCTTTTTTGCAATATGTATTTAAGGTTGCTGACATTTTTTTTGCAATACACAAGACAAAACAGGTCTCGCTTCCCATATTACTGAAAAACGTGGCCTGTTTTGTAAGTTATTCTTATCACTACCTTCTTATCACTACCTATTGGTAAACTACTTCATGTTTCTTGACATTTTCAAGCTAAATGCATATTTATCTGCTCGATAAATACCACAATAGTACTCTATGGGATCTCCCTGGGGATCTGTTATTAAACGCTGGGCAACTAATATACAAGTATTTTCTGATATTCCTAGCAATTTCGCATCGCTTGGGTCGGGATTTTTAGCAGATATTCTTTGCTCTGCCTCATGCAAGTAAATACCTTCAGACTCCAATTTTTCATATAGTGTAATTTGATTTAAGTCGTATTTTTTTAATTTATTACTAATTTCAAAAGGATAATAATGCCGCTCTATGGCAATGGGTTCCTGGTCCGCAAACCGCAACCTTTTAATGTAATAATATTCTTCTACTCCTAGACTCTCTGCAATTTCTTGGTTTGAGCCAGTCCCTTGATAAAGCAGTTGTGCTCCGGCTTGCATGCCCATTCTTTCTATGGTTTCCGTAAAACTACTTAAATGACCTAACCAATCGTTAATTGAACGAAAACGATTAATAAAGGTTCCTTTGCCATGAACTTTTTCCAATATCCCTTCATGAACCAAGGCAGATACCGCCTCCCGTACAGTGGTACGGCTAACGGAATGCTTATCCATGAGCTCTCTTTCACTGGGGATTTTCTCTTGGTACAGTCCTTCCCTGATTTCCCGCAGTAAGATATCTTTTAATTGTATATGCAAGGGTAATGGATTATTTACATTTAAACCCATTAAACACACACTCCCAAATCTTCACCTAAAGTATTCCTTGGATTTGAACTTTTACAATAATCCGTATCTTTAGGGAAGATGCAATTTATACGTAGCATAGCAAGTGGCCTAGGCCTCAGTTTTACTTATGCACATCTAACTTTGATATCCCTCTTTTTTGTAAGCAAAAAAAATGGTACTTATATCAGTATATCACGATATTATCTTTGCAACCAAGCCTCAAAGGGCTAGGTTTTTTTCCTAATGGGGTCGGGAAACCGGTTCTTTATTATTGAGGAAAGTTCTCTTGCACTAGTTTTTTTAGAGTGCTAATACGTTCCTCAGGAATGGGTTTAACCCCTGATAAAAGATATTCTCTACCAATATAAGTGTACTTAGGTTCACCTAAACGATGGTAAGCTAAAATCTCATACTTAACGTTGGGATAACATTTAATAAAATCAATAATTGCTAAGATATCTTGTTCTGTATCATTAAAGCCTGGAATCACCGGAGTCCTTACAGTGATTGGAGTATTGGGAAAACAATTGCATAACTTCTTAAAATTTTCTAATATAGTTTCATTCCCTACGCCTGTAAATTGCTTATGTCTAGTTGAATTTATACTTTTTATATCAAAAAGAATATTGTCAACGTATTCAAATACCGTTACTGCCTTCTCCCAATCTGCATAACCGCAGGTCTCTATAGCAGTATTAAGTCTTCTGCGCTTTGCTTCCTTTAAAACTTCTAATGCAAACTCTGCCTGCACCAGGGGTTCACCACCACTTAAGGTAATTCCTCCGCCTGATCGCATGTAAAAAGAGCTATCCTGCTCAACCAGCTCTATTACTTCATCGACCCTTTTTAATTCTCCATACATATTTAAAGCCTTGGAAGGGCAGATATCCGTACACTTGCCACAGTTGGTGCATCGTTCTCGATCAACGGTAATTTTGCCATTTTGGTCGTGCTTAATGGCTTCTGTCTCACAGCTTTTAATACACCAGCCGCATTCCTTTATACTAATGCACTTATTTGCATTGTAAGCCAGCTCAGGGTGAAAATGCTGGGACTCCGGGTTGGCGCACCATTGACATCTCAGTGGACACCCTTTTAAAAACACAATGGTTCTGATGCCCGGCCCATCGTGCACGGAATAACGCTGGACATTAAAAACATAGCCATATTTCTTCTTGTCAAAGTTAGTTGCAGCAACCATATATTTCCTCCTGACTGAATATGGCTGTAAGTCCTGCTAAAAAGCAGGACTTACAGCTAACATTTATTCCTTTAGATGGTGCTGTGCTCTGTTCTGGCAATAATATCATCTTGTAAATCAGGAGACAGGTCACAGAAGTATGCACTGTAGCCGGCTACCCGCACAATCAAACCACGGTATTTATCTGGGTCCTTTTTAGCCTTCAGCAGGGTTTCTTTGTTTACAATGTTAAACTGCAGGTGCCACAGTCTTAAATCGCACCAGGTTCTGATAAAGGATGCCAGCTTTTGGGTTCCCTCTTCTCCCACCACACAGGATGGCGTAAACTTAATGTTTAACAGTCTAGAGGCTCGCTCTCTATAATCATAGTTCTTAGAGTTAAAGTTGGATAACAACACCGCAGTGGGTCCATTTACGTCCGCACCGTGGGAAGCTGAAGATCCGTCAGACAATGGTGTGTATGCCTTTCTTCCGTTGGGAGAGGCACTGACTACTTTACCAAAGGGCACGTGGGAGGTAAAGGGTACCAGTCTTAGGTCAAAGTGTACGCCCAGTTCTTTGGAGTATTTTCTGGTAAACTCAAGGGCTTCACGGTCAACCTCTTTGGCAATGGAATCCACATAGGGATCGTTGTTACCGTATTTTGGAGCATTTAATAGCATTTGTCTGATAGCTTCTTTGCCTTCAAAGTTGCATTTCAGGGCTTCAATTAATTCTGTCATGGTTATTCTTTTATCTTCAAAGACAAGCTTTTTAACCGCTGCCAGTGAGTCAACTACAGTACCATAGCCCATCAATTCAAAGTAGCCCATATCAATACCACCAGGAATCACTGGGGTATGCAGATCTAAACAGTTTTCCATGCACAGATCATGCAGTGCAGAACCCAGTGGAGTTGCAAAGTGCTTGGGACGTAGGTTTACAATCACATGCTGCTGGATAAATGCATGTTTTAAGAAATTGGTGGATTGAGCTAGGTAGGCACTCCAGAACTCATCCCAGGTTTTAAAATCTCTTGGATCTCCTGTCTCAAGACCAATAACTTCGTCTCCGGTGAGCAGCATTTTGCCGTTATGCAAAACCATTTCCACGGCTGCGGCAAAGTTGACATAGGGGCAACCACTGGTAAAGGTATCCCGGTTCGGCATTCTGGCTTCGGAACAACCGGATACGGCATAGTCATAGGCTTCTTCAAACTTTGCTCCTTTGGAAAGCAGTAAGGGAACAACTTCTTCGTCGTTGATTAATTTAGGGAATCCAGAACCTTCTTTAATAGTTAATGCCACCTCATGCATATAACGTTCCGGTGAACGTGCATGGATACGGGCTGCCAGGTCAGGATAGTTTAAGGGGAACTCCTGCTTAGATTGTAAGAATAAGTAGGTTAGTTCGTTGGTAGCATCATTTCCGTTGGGAGTCTGTCCGCCAATGGTTACAGCTTCCCAGTGTGCATAGCCTTCGTTGAAAGCACCGCCGGTGGGAGATACATAAAGGTCAATGAATTGAGCCATGGCTACCCACATACATTCCAGTAGTTCAACTGCCTTTTCCGGAGTGATACGGCCTTCTGCCAAATCTTTTTTATAGTAAGGCACTAGTGTTGCATAAAAAAATTTTTGTTTTGTCAAGTATTTTGGGATATTTTGTCTACGAATAAATAAAAAATCTCCTTATAATTGAGATATAACAGGTAGTCCTGTCCATAATCCCAAAAATAAGGAGACCACGCATGGACAAGAATACCAATAAATCCACATATAATCAACTATTTCAAACAATTTATAACGAAAAATTTTTAAGCAATGTCAAAGAATCAGAAGTCGATGCTTACGCTAAAAAATTAACCGTTATCAAACTAATTCAAATGATTTCCTATGCACAGTTAGAGCAACTTAAAGGTCTCCGCCATATTAGTAACAGCTTAAATGATGATAATTTCAGCTCGGCAGTAGGTTTAGATTCAATTAGTGCTTCACAGTTATCCCGTAAATTGAGAGATTTATCTCCTGAATTAACTCAGTCTCTGTTTTCTGATATAGTCCATCAGTTTGGTACTGAAATAGGTTTTAAATCAATAAGACAAGAATTAGGTCGCATTTATCTGATAGACTCTTCAACAATAAGCCTTTGTCTATCCCGATACCGCTGGGCAGAGTTCAGAAAAACCAAAAGTGGAGTTAAATTACACCTCCGTATCCAGCTGCTTGAGCAAGGGGTTCTACCAGACAAAGCCATAATTAAACCAGCTAAGTCTGCTGACAAAACACAAATGGATGCCTTGGTTGTAGAAAAAGATGCCCTAAACGTCTTTGATCGTGGCTACTTGGATTACAAGAGGTTTGACAATTATTCTAATAATGGTACCAGATTCGTTAGCCGTTTAAAGAGTAACGCAATAGTTGAAACACTAGAAAAATTTCCAACAAACCAAGATAGCTTAATCAAGAAAGACCATAAAGTAATCCTAGGCAAAGACGGTACAACCAAAATGCAGAACCCCTTGAGACTAATAGAAACAGAAGATACCGAGGGTAAGCCTGTAATTATCATTACCAACGACTTTGAGTTAAGTGCCGAGGAAATAAGCGACATATACCGCTACCGCTGGCAGATAGAATTATTCTTTAAGTGGATCAAACAACATTTCTGTGTAAAACATTTCTATGGTTTAAGCCAGCAGGCTGTGGAAAACCAATTGATGATAGCACTGATTACCTACTGTTTAATGATGTTGCTTAAAAAGAAAACAGGTTACGAAGGCCCATTACTAAAAATTCAAATGTTGCTTCATACATGCCTTTATGTAGACTTCACCAAGTTTGTACGAAAGCTCCACCACAAGTCAGGCCAAAGTTCAAGAGGACGACGGTGTATAGACCATGAAAAAGTCTACAACATTACGTTAGTACAGGTACTACAAGGTGAGGCAGAACACCTGGATGATCTAACTTACGACCCGATAATAGCTTAGGAATTACATGATCTGAAAAATGTGGATAAAGGACTACCTCTTAAGTGGTTGTTCCTTTAGCACAAAGAGAAATAAGGTAATTGGTGTATACAACCAATTTATTACAAAATAATACAATGCAATTTTCCATTTATTTACTTTTGATTTATACATTAGTTTTTATGCAACGCTAGTGATAGTAAGGGTAGAAGTACTGGTCCATACGTCCGTTGGAAATGATGGTACCGGTTTTTTGTTCAATTCTGGAAAACATCTGGGTAAACCACTGGGACTGTACTGCCTCACGGAAGTTCCGGGCGGGGTTTTCAGGTACCCACTGACAAATTTCAGCAATCTCCAGTAATTCTTGCTTTCTGGTTTGGTCTGCTTCTTTTTCTGCCAGTTCAGCAGCCAGCTTAGCATGTCTCTTTGCCCAAAGTACGATGGCATCACATACGTTGATAACGGCCTGGAGGAAGGGAGCTTTCTCCATGTTATCCACTGGGCTTAGAGGATCAAGGGCTGCCAGTTTTTGCTCTGCCTCTTCTTTAATTCCTTTGAAACCTCTCTTTAATACTCTTTCATAGTCGTGAACCCACTGAATGGAAGAGCGGAAAGATGCCGTTTCGTTTACAATGAATCTGGATTTTAAGGGGTCCTTAGGATCATAGGTGTATTTTAGGGTTTCTTTGGGTAGGGCTTTGGTCAGGTTTTCATGGAATGTTTTACCCTTCCAATAGGGAGCAATTTCGTTAATCACGATATCAGCATCTGCCTGGGAAATGTTAAAGGGAGACTCTACACGGCTGGGCAGTTGCTCGATGGCAACATCAAGAAAGTCACCGTCTAATTCAGGGAACAGCATGCCATATCTTCCGGGTTGCCCGCCCCTACCTACCAATAGGTTGTCATCGTCAATGTAGACAGTCATATTTTTTGCAATGTGTAGCAGGGCCTTGGACCATCTTAATACCAAGGGTTCACCTTCGGTTTCTTTCATGGACTCAGTGAAGTACTTGGCTCTTTCTACATCAATGATGGGGCGTTGGGTATTAAAGCTTTCCAGGATTTTATAGATTCTCTCTCTGCCTTTTTTGAAATCATTTTTGCCTAACATTTCTTCTTGAATTCTTTGTTCATGAGGTGAATACACGGTACAACATGTTGTCATTTTAGGACTCCTCCTTAAGATTTAGATGTTTATCTAAGTCTATACATATATAGGTATAAGCTCTTTCACTTCACTAACTTATATAAAGTTTTTCTTTATATCTTTAGAACTAGAGCAATCCTAGTTCTAAAGATATTTTTACAGGAGCATAAGAGCATAATTACTTAATGAGCGTTGTCAGGAACAAGGATATTGAAGGTACATAAGTGACTAGGAGTAATACAACAATCATCGCACCCAGTAATGGCATCGCCGATTTCGCTAAGTCTTCAATTTTAAGTTTGGCAACACCACTTGCAACGAATAGGTTAACACCAACAGGAGGAGTAATAAATCCAAGGGCCAGGTTAACAACCATGATAACACCGAAGTGAATCGGATCAACTCCTACCTTTGTAACAATAGGCAGCAAGATGGGAGTTAGGATTACAATAGCTGCTAAAGCTTCCATAAACGTACCCACTATCAGAAGTAAGATATTAATCATTAGTAAGATCATGATCTTATTCTCGGTAATACCAAGGATAAACTCGGCAATTTTGTTGGGAACCTGCTCGATAGTCATAATGTTACCGAAGATTGTCGCCATAGACATTAGCACAATAACAACTGCTGAAGTGCTGCAAGCTTCCATGAAGCACTCTGTAATATTTTTAAGATTAATTTCCTTGTAAACAAACACACCTACGATTAATCCATAAAAAGCTGATACAGCTGCTGCCTCGGTGGGCGTCATGAAACCGCCATAGATACCGCCTAATATAATAACTGGCACCATCAATGCCCACTTGGCATCCCAGAAAGCTTTTACGAAGGTGCCAAAGTTACGCTCGCGTTCTTCGCCTTTCCAGTTGTTTTTCTTAGAGTAGAAATAACTGATACCCATTAACACAAGACCCGTTAATACGCCTGGGACGATACCACCTATAAACAACTTACCAACAGAGGCCTGGGCCGATACGCCGTACACTACAAAGGGGTTACTGGGAGGAATCATTACACCGATGGCACCGGCACAGGCAACTAGTGCTGCCGCAAAGTGTTTATCATAGCCCCTCTCGATCATAGCAGGAATTGTAAGGGCTCCGATGGCTGCAACGGTTGCCGGACCCGAACCACTGATGGCTGCAAAGAACATACAGGTTGCAATGGTTGCAAGAGCCATACCTCCGTAGAGGGAACCCAGCATTTCATCAGCCAGGGCCAAAAGTCTCTTAGAAAGACCACCTGCTCCCATGAAAACACCGGCTGCAATAAAGAATGGAATTGCCATAATTGGAAAACTGTCAATTGATGTAAAAGAAAGTTGGGCAACATAATCTATCGGCAACGTATTTGCCCCTATGATAGTAGCTAACCCGGATAGCCCCAAAGCAATGGCAATGGGTACGCCAATTACTAAAAATATTGAGAAGTAACCAAACAACCAAACCAAGGCATCTAGCTCAATACCTAGCAACAGCGGGGAAGCTATAACCCCACAGAAGATAGCACCAATAAGTGAGTCTTTTATACCACATTCTTTTACTTGTCTTACAAGGTCTTGAATTACACGTAAACTAATGAGTCCAAAACCTATGGGGAGAATTAAATAGGGAATAAAGTAAGGTATTTGCAAAGCAGGGGTGGTCTGAGGCATATTAAGCAGCATTTCTAAGTGACCTAAGCCTTTTAAGAACACCACAACGCTCAAGCAAAGGAAACATACATCAACAATAATCCAGCTTACTTTTTGAAAACGTTTCGGCAACCTATCATAGATAATATCTACCCGTATATTATTGCGAGTTTTAACAGCAAGGGGAATGGCCAGGTACGATATCCAGATAAAGATATAACGGGCTAACTCTTCAGTCCAGGTGGCAGCCCCGGAACCTTCATACATGTGCGTAATTATATAGCGATAAGCAGTTTGGTAGGTAATAATTAATATAATCGACAACATCCCGATAAAAAGGATGGGTTTTTCAAGATTGTCATCCAGCCATCGCAACAAGCTTTTTGGCTTGGCATTTTGTATATCATTCTGAGTAATGTTGTTTGCCATTGGCGTCGCCTCTCTAATTTTGAGTTTTGTGCTTCGTAAAAATGGCGCATATCTATAAAGTTTTCATTACTGGGGAGGGCACAAGACCCTCCCCCACCGGGATAAACCTAATTACTTCTGAGCATTCACTACCATGTCAATCAGTTCTTGAGGAATCTTGTCAGGGAACATTGTCCATACACCTTTAGTTAGTTCTTTGAACTTAGCTTTTTCTTCTGGAGTTAATTCGTGAACTTTTATACCTGCATTAATAAAGTCTTGCTTAGCCTTTTCTTCCAGTTCAGCAGAAACCTGACGTTGGTAAGCAAGAGCTTCTTTACCAGATTCTACTAAAATATCCTGTATATCTTTAGGAAGACCATCAAAGTATTTTTTGTTAATCATAAGAAGGTGCATACTGTAGTTGTGTTCGGAATCCATTGCATACTTCAGCGCTTCATGGTGTTTAGCAGAGTAGAGTAAGCCAAAGGTGTTACCTTCCCCGTCAATGGTACCTTGCTGTAATGCAGTATAAACTTCGCCCCAGGCAATCGGGGTTGGGTTGGCGCCAAGGGCCTTAGCAACGGCTACTTCTACAGGAGAGTCAGTTGTACGAAGCTTGAGGTTTTTGAGGTCTTCTGCTCCATTAAGTTCTTGCTTAGCGGCTACGAAGTTGCGATATCCGTATTCACTCCACATAATGGGTTTTAAGCCAATTTCTTCAGATACTTTGTCAAAGTATTTGCCCAGTTCCCCTTCATCTAAAGCCTTGTAAAGTTTTTGCTGGTTTTCAGGCTGAGTAATATAGGGTAAGTCAAATACCATAAACTTGGGGGAGAAGTTAGCCATGTTAGGGGAAGAACTGGATGCCATTTCCAGAGTACCTTTTTGAACAGATTCCATAGTTACACGGTCACTACCCAAAACAGTATTGCCATAGAGCTGAATTTCTACTTTACCGTTAGACTTTTTTTCCACCAGTTCTTTAAACTTTTCATAACCAAGAGTCACGTTGTTACCAGGAGCCATGGGGTGGGCTAATCGAATGGTGATTTTCTTTCCATCTGTAGCGCCTTCTTTCTTATCACCTTTATCTGAACCACACCCAACCAAAGTAAGGGAAAGAATAATTAGTAGTGCTAATAAACCAACAAGTGTTTTATTTCTTTTCATCATTAAACCTCCCGTGATGTTTTTAGTTTATTAGTTAATAAAACTGTGTACCAAGGTAGCTTAGGCTTCTAATTATCTTCTAGAAAAGCATAAGTTGTATTTATTTGTGCTACTGTGATCAACATTTCACAAAAAAACATAGTACTAATCTTCTAAAAAGCACCTTGACAAACCTTGGGATTTTATACTGCCTTGCCCCCCTTTCCAAATTCCTAGTAAACAACTCTTGATACTGTGATTACTAACACAATTTACCCATGTGTCTTATTGTCGACATTATAACGTTGTAACATCATAACGTACGTACCAGTTAATAAGAATATACACAAAGGATTTATCTTTTGCAAGCATTTTTTAATATTTTTTGTAATGTAAATGACAAAAAAAAACCCAATATCCAAAATTTTTATGGATACAGGGCTATTGGACTAATGATTTTTATCACTATCAAAGATTAAACTACTCGCACACCTCTGGACATTTTCAAACTAAACACATACTTATCTGCTTGATAAATACTGTGGTAATATTCTATGGGTTTCCCTAGGGGATCGGTAATTAACCGTTGAGCAACTAATGTACAGGTATTTTCTGAGATTCTTAATAATTTCGCATCATTGGCACTGGGATTCTCTGCAGATATTCTCTGTTCCGCATCCTGCAAAACAATTCCCTCTAATTCTAGTTTCTCATACAACGTAATTTGATTTAAGTCATATTTTTTGAGAATAAAGCCAATTTCTAAGGGATAGTAATGTCTCTCTATGGCGATGGGCTCATTGTCAGCAAACCGCAGCCGTTTTATGCAATAATATTCTTCTACACCAAGGGTTTCTGCTATCTCCATGCGAGAACCGGTTCCCTGATACAGCAAATGTGCTCCGGATTCCATTCCCATTCTTTCAATGGTTTCAGTAAAGCTACTTAGATAACCTAACCATTCATTGACTGAATGAGAGCGATTAATGAAGGTTCCCTTGCCATGAATTTTCTCCAGTACCCCTTCATGCACCAAGGCGGTTACCGCCTCTCGTACGGTTGTACGGCTAACAGAATACTTATCCATTAGTTCCCTTTCACTGGGTATTTTCTCTTCATAGACCTCTTGTCTAATCTCTTTTAATAAAATCTCTTTTAACTGTATATGCAAAGGTAGTGGGTTATGATTGTCTAACACCAAAGGACCTTCCTCCTGCCCAAAAATTTTCTTTCATTTTAACATTTATCAATTTATCTCCTTTTCCAAAAAAATGTTGATTAATTTTTATGTCAGGTATATGATAAATATCAAAAAGTGGTACGGACATCATAACATCCACACTTGACTTTTGTAAACTACAATTGCCCTTAACAGACAAATCTTATACCTTTATGCTACTGTGATCACATCAACATAATCTCAATACATTACAACTAAAGGAGAATTATTATGAAGATTATCGACTTTCGTTTTAGACCCAATACCCCGGATGTAATGGCCATTGGGGAGAGTAAAATGTTTAAGGCATTGTGTGATATGATTGGTTTTTCCAATACAAAGACTCAGGATCTTGCAGAAATTGTTGAGGAACTGAATGAACATGGTGTATATAAAGCTGTAATTTTGGGAAGGGATGCCGAAACAACTTACCAATGGAAAGGTAGTAACGATGGTGTGGCCAATATGGTTAATCAATTTCCTGATAAATTTATTGGCTTTGCAGGTCTTGACCCCCATAAGGGAATGGCTGCCATCAAGGAACTTACCCGATCAATCAATGAACTAGGATTAAAGGGTGCTTCCATTGATCCCTATTTAGCCCAAATTTATGTAAATGATGCAAAATATTATCCCATTTATGCTAAGTGCTGTGAATTAGACATTCCTATCGTCATTACCACTGGTCCTGCCACCCTGGTACCCAATGCAGTCATCGACCATGTTGCTCCCAGATATATTGATTTCGTAGCCAAAGATTTCCCCGAACTAAAAATGATTGTAAGTCATGGTGCTTATCCCTGGGTAAGTGAAATGATTACAGTGGCCCAAAGAAATACAAATGTATACTTAGATATATCTGAATACGAAAATTTCCCATTTGCCGAGTATTATATCAAAGCAGCAAATACCATTATTAGTGATAAACTTCTTTTTGCCAGTGCTCACCCTTTCCAGGACTTTAAAGATTGTATCAAACTCTATAACGAACTGCCATTTTCAAATGAAGAGATTAGAGCTAATGTTATGTACAAAAATGCTGGCCGTATTTTAAAGTTGGATATGTAAGTTCGCATACCTCTACCATTTACGTAAGAAAATGCTTTAAAACTCTGTACAATCTTTTGATAGTTCAATACTACAAAAGTAACTTTTTAAAAACCCAGGTATGCTTTTCTACCTGGGTTTTTAAGCACAGTCAAAATATCTAATAGAAAAATTAACTATAAAATTCCCACACCTGGAATGAAATTAAAAGATAGATATTTTGTTAAAGACAGGAGATATAATTGTGTTTAAAAATAAAACATCACTTAATTTTCAAATTTCTTTTATTTTTATAGCATTACTAATTATCTCTATAGTAACCATCAGTTATTACACCCTTTACAATCTCAAAAAAGAAATTGAAAAAGTTACCTTGGAAAGCCAACAAACTAAGGCTAAGTCCGTGGTTATGAATGTGGAAGATTTTATAAATACCTCTATGACCATTGTTCGGTTCTCGTCTAATCTTCCTGAAGTAAAGGATATGTCAGCTGTAAGCCTAATTAGGGAAGAGTTTAAGGGTGTTCCGGAAAACGCAGATCTTGAAAAACGGAATATAGCAAAGTCTCTACTTAAAGAGTATCCCGATTTTGCTTATTTTGAATCCTTTACTGGTGATAAGGGGATTAACATTATGCTTGAACCCTATAAATACCAAGTGGGACTATCAAGAATGGATTTTGCCTTTAGGGACTGGTTTAAAGGAGCAACAGGTTCAATGAATACCTATATTTCTGAGGTTTATCTGTCTGCCTCCATTAATAAACATGTCGTTGCCATTTCAACACCTATAAAGGATGAATACAGTCAGCTTACTGGGGTTTGGTTAGGTGCCTTAACCCTGGATGTATTAAGTGAAAAAGTTAAAAACCTTACCTTTGGTCGTACTGGGAAAATATACCTTGTTGATAAAAATGGTGTTATAGCCGCGCACCCCAATAAGGAATTCACATCTAAAATTACCAAATTAGATAAACATCCCATTGTAAGTAAGTTACTTAATGGACAATCCGGAACAGGCTATTACTATGAACCCTTGGAAAAAACAGACGTAATTGCCACCTTTATGCCTGTTGGAAAAACTGGTTGGGGAGTTGTTGTAGAACAAAGTGTGTCTGAGGCATTTGGGTTTCTTAATGACATTACCCATAATGTAATAATCACTAGTCTGGTCGTTAGTTTGCTGGCAATGCTATTTGTTCTTTGTTACACCCGACGCATTACAAAACCTATCGACAATATTTCAACCTTAGCAGCCCATGTTGCCCAAGGAGATCTAAATGTTGAAGTACAGGTCTGTCACTCTAACTCTGACTTAGAAAAATTAACAACTTCTTTTAAGCTAATGGTTGAACATCTAAAAAATTTAATTGAGGAAATAACCCTAGAAGGTCAAAGAGTACATGAAACAGCCAAACAGTTATCTGTTAGTACTCAGCAGACCTCCATTGTTGCCAGTGAAAATGCTTCTGCTATGTCGCAAATTTCCTCTGCAGTAGAAAATGTTTCCGACAGCACCATACGAGTATCTGGCCACTCCCAAAAAGTAATAAACTTAGCTCAGGATGGCAAAGTAGCCATAGACAACGTTATTAAACAAATGGATAATATAAGTAATTCAACCAATAGGGTATCCTCTGTTGTATCAAATTTGACCGATAACTCATCCAAAATCACACAAATAGTTGATTTAATCAATCAAATTGCTGAGCAAACAAACCTATTAGCTCTTAATGCAGCTATTGAAGCTGCTCGGGCAGGTGAATATGGCCGGGGTTTTTCTGTAGTTGCAGATGAGGTAAAAAGACTGTCTGAGCAATCCTCTGCAGCTACTAAGGAGATATACCAGTTGATATCAAATATTCATAGGGACTCCCATACTGCCGTTGCCTCCATCGGAGAAAATGTAGGTGTCGTTAAGGACGGAATAACAATTACTTCACAGGCTGGAGATTCCTTTGAAAACATCAATCAACTGCTGCAAACCCTTAACAATGAGATTACGAGCGTGGCAGCTTCCATCGAACAGATTGCCGCAGGAATACAGCATATCGCTGGTTCTACCGAAGAACAAACAGCCTCCTCTGAAGAAATTGCTTCCCTGTCTGAATCCCTATTAACGGTGGCAAACCAACTCAATAAAACTGCGGAGAAATTTAAATAAAGTTCTAAAAAAGACTAGACCTCATGGAATTGTGATCTAGTCTTTTTTAGAACTGAATATTCATTTGCCTACAAAATTCCATCATTCTTTTCTACGGTACTTTAAAACCCTTGAGATCCTGTGTAAAGGGCCAGAATTCTTCGATACTGGTCCGGTGTATCAATATCCAACGAAACAAAGTATGGACAGGGCTTGATGGTTAGAAGCTTGTTTTTCATCTTCTCAATAATCTGCCGGCCACCGGAATCGCCCCTAAGTTGCAAAAGTTGCTCCCTAAAATCGCTGGCAAAAAGCACCGGGTGGCCGTTTGCTCCTGCTCTGACAATGGGAGCCCCTGTTTCCAGAAAAGCATCGCTAATTCGATTCATCATCTCCGGACATACAAAGGGTTGATCGGCCAGTAAAAACAATATTCCCTTGGCTTTGGGAGATACGGCAGAGATACCGGCGGCCAATGAAGTGCCTTGCCCTTCTTCATAGCGATCGTTATTCACAAAGTTTACAGCATAGCCCTCTAGGGCTTGCTTTATGTCCTCCCGGTAAGCTCCCGTAACCACAATCACTTCATCCAACCGAGCCCGCAGGGCATGGGTCACCACATGCTCCAGCAGTGTTTTATTGCCTAACTGTAATAGTTGTTTGGGACAACCCATTCGACGGGAAAGTCCCGCAGCCAGAATCACTCCTGAAATCATGGTACCACCTCCAGGACTGGATCGGAAACCAGGGCGGAGGTAAGCAAAACTTTCTGGGTGGAAGATGACAACAGCTTCCTGGCCACATTCCTTGCATTCTGCTTATCCTCTGGAGTATCTACTTTATTAAAAATAGGAACCCAATTAAGGCTGGGGACCGATTTTTTTACAACCCTTTCATAGTGACGTAGAACTTTGATCAGGGTAGTTACTGACACCGGCTGCCCTAAGTGTTCACTGGTTATCTGGTTCACCAAGTGGGGGCGGTGTACCGTTTCTTCGTTTAAAGGATACCCCAAAATATCGACTCCAGCCACAGCTAATACAGTGGTGGTTAAGGTAGGTAACACTGGCTCATGATCAGCCGGGGCCTTTAGTGATTTTCCCCGGGAACCATCGGCTTCCACCAGAATATAATCAAACAATTGTAAAGAGTAAATTTCATCCAAGGCTTCCTTGCTCAAACCTCTAATTTTTTCACCAAACACACCTGAACAAACTGCCAGCAGATTGGTTTGAGACCTGTATTGTTTTATTTTAACAAGAAGAGACTCTTCATTATCTATCAGAACCTCATTGCAGCAGCTTTTTAGCTGCCAGTCAAACATTTTCGTTGTGGTGGTTACCAGCACCCTGGCACCAGTCCCTGATAATTCCTTGGCAAGCTGATACATAATGCTGGTTTTGCCGCCAGCCCCCACCAGACAGATCATTTCCCTCTGCTTTAAATCCAAAGCATTGATGAATTTCATTTATATATTCCTCAACTTCTTGTTAGCAGTAGGTACCCCATTGATTCCTATGATAAAGTATGGCCTCCAGAACTGGCTGGCCACCTACATACCCCAGCACGAACAAAACGGGTTGTGCAATCTCAGTTATCACCACCTGCATGCCACAGCGAAACAACCTGTGAGCAACACCAGTTGCTAGGTCACCGGCACCCTTTACCAATACTAAAAGTTCCAATTAGCACCCACCCTTTCGAATACAGCTGTCATGGACAGCACCCCTTGCTACTAATTCCAGGAGTCTCCTATGCCAAAGGTACAGTTAGGATAGTGGCACGGAGAACAAGCACGACAGAGTCCACCATGGGCAAGTTTCACAATATCCCGTCGGCTAATTCGGTCTCCCGCCAGCAGGCGCGGTAATACCAAGTCCAACACTGTTGTTCGGAAATACATTCCACAGGCTGGAATCCCCAGTACAGCCACATCACCCTTGTAAGCCATCAAAAACATGGCTCCAGGTAAAGCCGGTGCGCCATATTTTATTATTTCCGCCCCAGAATTTCGAATACCTAGGGGGGTTACATCATCTGGATCTACGGACATACCGCCGGATACCAAGATTATATCTGCCCCTTTTTCTATGGCATGGTTGATTTTTTCCGCAATCACTTGGGCATCATCTGGTGCATAGGCCAATTCGATGACAGTTGCCCCATAGGAAGCCATCTTTTCTGACAAAACCGGCCCAAAGGTATCTGTAATTCTACCTTTGTATACTTCACTGCCAGTAACAATCAAACCAACTTTTTTCTCTAAAAAGGGTACCACTTGAAGAATATTCCCTGCTTTGTTTATAATTCTCTCTGCCTGTGCTAAAATCTCTTCTTTAATCACCAGGGGAATCACCTTGGTCCCTGCCAGCATATCCCCCTCCTTTACCACGCTATGGTTAGGTAGAGTGGATAAAATAACATCCGGCAAGTCATTAATGGCATCCAAAGCATCAAGATTAATCTTTAATAGGCCCGCACATTCAGCAAATAAATTTACTCTGCTTTCTTTCGGCTGACTGCACCGAACACCGGCACCAGCAGCTGCTCTGGCCAACCGGCTGCCAGCCTCATCTTCATGAATTTCTCCCCCTTCAAGTTCCAATACATAGACATGCTCCTTACCTAATTTGAGAAATTCTTCAATATCCTGGGTCTGAATGATATGTCCTTTTTTAAAGGCAGGGCCTTTGAATTCATCCTTTACTATTTTTGTGATATCATGGGAAAGAATTTTCCCCACAGCATCTTCTATTTTAATAATTCTGTAATTTATGGGTACTCACCTCAATTTATTTTATAAAAAGGAATAGGGTCGTCTTTATAAAATAAATAGATGACCCTATTGCTAATTTTATAATAATTATACGTTTTCTTCTAGATAATAGTCAATTAAACAACTATCTCTTAAGTTTTTGAAATTTATCTTGGTAGCTGCCATCAACAATTTCTTTAAAGGCTTCAATATAGTAGTGGCCCCGGTAGTAAACTAAATGCACACGCATTTTTTCTCCAGGTAACCTTGCTGCCACCGTAAGGATTGCTTCTCCGGTTTGTTTATCCGGTGAGAGTTTTACTTCATCCAGATAGAGATAAAGGGGCGTTAGGTATGGGTAACTTCTTTCCTTGGCAAAATTACGAGTAAAATCCTCTCGACTAATTTTTTCCCTTAATTGGGGGGTTAAGTAAAGGTAAATATCTCTGGGTCTATTATCATTGACGGCATCAATAAATTCCTGCACCCTATGGGTGGCTTGTCGCTCTCCGGGTAAAAAAGACCCAATGATCCAACCCACCATCAAGATGATAATCATGCATATCATCGTTCCCCGACTTTTGGTTAGCAGACCTTTAACAAAACTGTTCAAGAAAACCCCTCTTTCCATTATCGTTCAGATCTGGAATAAGGAACTGTATATGCTGCAGGGAACTCAGCTTTTTTCGAAACACTTAAGAGAACAAGAATAGTTAAAATGTAGGGCAAGGCCAGTAAGAATTGGTGTGGCACCGGCATTCCCAATGCCTGCAGCCTAAGTTGCAAGGCGTTGGCACCACCAAAGAGCAGGGCTGCACCCAGGGCCCGGTAAGGGTTCCAACGGGCAAAGATCACAACGGCAACCGCAATAAATCCACGGCCTGCCACCATTTGATCTAAAAAAGTATTCATAAAACCAATGGAGAGAAAGGCTCCACCCAGTCCCGCAAAGGCACCGCCAATCATCACACAAAGATAGCGCACCAACGGTACATTAATTCCCCGAGAATCGGCCGCCCGTGGATGCTCTCCAACGGCTCGAACGCTCAAACCAAAGGTTGTTTTTTCCATGACAATGTGGGTAACAATTACCAATATAAAAGCTAAATACACCAAAATATTATGATTAAAAAACACAGGCCCCCAAAAAGGTAAATCCCCTAAAATTGGAATCTTTAGGGCAGGAAAGGCTTCAATTTGAGGGGGGAGTTTTTGTACCCCAAAAATACTGCGATATAAATAAGCTGAAAGACCCGTTCCCAATATGGTTAAGGCTGTGCCGGCAATCACTTGGTTTGCCTTGACAGTTACACTTAAAAAGGCCATAATCAGGGAAAATAAAACACCAGTCAGGATGGCAATGAGAACCCCTACCCACAGATTGTCGGTAAAGTAGGTTCCCACAAAACCACCCAGGGCTCCCATCAGCATTATTCCTTCTAAACCAAGATTCAGTATGCCGGCCCGCTGTGTAAAAATATCTCCCAAGGCAGTAAAAAGAATTGGCACACTGGTTCTAATGGCCCCCGCCAGTAGACTGATGAGAAAACCCTGGGTTAAAAGTTCTGTTTGCATGCCTGTCCCTCCATTGGGTGTAAACCACCCTACTAATAACAAAGATAATGACTAGCCCTTCGATGACACTGACTAACGAAAAGGGTACTCCCACCATGCGCTGCATGGTGCTGCCGCCTACGATGAGAGCAGCAAAAAAGAACGATGAGATTCCAATCCCCAGTGGATTAAGATTGCCTAATAACGCCACCACAATGGCTAACATACCGTAACCGGAGTTAATATCATCCAATAAACGATAATGGATGCCAAAAACCTCGGTCCAGCCGGCCACCCCGGCCAGACCAGAAGATATGAACATAATCAGAACAATGGTTTTAGATATCTTGATACCGCTATATCGGGCCACATGATGCCCCTCCCCCATGAGTTTGATACGAAACCCGATGGTGGAACGCCAAAAGACATAGCCTGCGAAAATAATGAATACAGCAATAATAATACCAAAGTGCAACCTGGTGCCACTTAGCAAAATAGGTAGTTTTAAGCTTTCTTGAATTAGTGGGGTTTGGGGAAAGCCATGGCCATTGGGATCTATCATGGGACCACGCACCAGCCAGCCTAGTAAATAAACCGCCACGTAGTTCAGCATTAAGGTAGTAATCACTTCGTTGGCATTGAACTTAGCCCTAAATACGCCAGCCAAACCACCCCACAGGGCCCCTCCCAGAAATGCTGCCAAAAAAGATAGGGGTAAAAGAATGGGAGCCGGCAGGGCGGAAAAGTTTAGGGCCACCAGCATCGCGAAGACAGTACCCAGGGTAAACTGCCCATCCCCACCAATGTTCCAAAGTTGACTTTTAAAGGCAATGGATGTACCTAGGGCCATAATCATCAGCGGTGTTGCCTTAACCAGGGTTTCGGCAATCCTGTTGGTGGAGCCAAAGGCACCCCAAAACAGCGTTTTAAAAGCTTCCAGGGGATCTTGCCCTGTGAAGAGCAAAAGTAGCGCCCCTACCAGCATCGCCAGTCCAATGGAAATGACAGGGGGTGCAATGCTCACCATGATATTCTTCAGAGAGGTTTTTCTGTTCAACATGCCGTCTTTTCCCCGCTTTCTACACCGGCCATCAGCATACCAATTTCCTCGATACTAACATTTTTGTTTTTAAGAATTCCTTTAATCCGGCCCTCATAAATAACAGCTATGCGGTCAGATATTTGGAGAAGTTCTTCCAAGTCTGCGGAAATTAATAGGATACTAACCCCTTTTTCTCTTTGTTCCAAAAGTTTTTCCCGGACATACATGGAGGCACCAATATCCAGCCCTCTGGTTGGTTGGTTGGCAATAATAACCCGGGGGGACGAACTAATTTCCCTGGCCAGAATAATTTTCTGTTGATTACCGCCTGAGAGGTCCTTTGCCTTTGCCTCTGGTCCACTGGCCTTAATGCGATACTCATTTAATAATTGTTGGGCATTGGCAGCAATGGCTTTAAAATTTAACAAGCCCCCGGTGGAAAAACGTGGACTCTGATATTCTTTGATAATTAAGTTGTTAGTTATATCAAAGCCCATTGCTAAACCGGTTTTATGACGATCTTCCGGAATATGAGCAATTCCTTCCTTAATATATTCACTGGGATTTTTACCACTCAGGACCTGCCCATCCAATTGAATTTTTCCTGAAGTTAAAGGTCGTAATCCGGTAAGTACTTCACATAATTCCTTTTGACCATTTCCGTCCACACCAGCCAACCCTAATATTTCTCCGGCTCGGATATTAAAATTAACACAGTCTAATACCAGTAACTTATTTTCATTCTTTAGGGTAACATTATCAACAACCAGCCTTGTTTCCCCTGTGCAGTCAGGCCTTTCGTCAAAGCTTAACAACACTTCCCGCCCCACCATCATATTGGTTAAATCACTTTTGGTGGTTTGGTTAGTTATTTTTTCTCCTCCAACTTGGCAACCATCCCTTAATACGGTTACTTCATCGGCAATCTCTAATATTTCTTCTAATTTATGAGTAATAAGAATAATGGATTTTCCGTCGTCACGCATGAGCTTAAGAATTTTAAACAGCTCCGCTGTTTCCTGGGGTGTTAATACAGCGGTGGGCTCGTCCAGGATTAAAATATCGGCACCCCGATAAAGAACTGATAATATTTCCACCCTCTGTTGTTCCCCAACAGAGAGCTGTCTAATCTGGGCTTTGGGGTTCACCTTCAGGTTATATTTTTCTGATAGTTTTTTAAGAGAGTCCTCCACAGCCCCTTTGTCTAAAAAAATTCCCCTTTTAGCCGGTAACCCCAGCATAATGTTTTCCACCACAGTCATGGGTCTTACCAACATAAAATGCTGGTGTACCATGCCTATGCCTAAATTCATGGCCTGGGTAGGATTGTTTATGACCACCTCTGTGCCATTAATAAAAATTTGGCCTGCCTCTGGTTGATAAAGACCAAATAAAATATTCATGAGAGTTGTTTTACCGGCTCCGTTTTCGCCAAGTAGTCCGTGGATAGATCCCTTGGCCAAGCGAAAATTCACCTGGTTATTGGCAATAACTCCCTTAAATCCTTTGGTGATCCCCTTCATTTCCACCGCGTATGATTGCAAACCGACCTTGCCCCCTTAGAAAAACTTGCTTCCGCCAAGTTTTTCTAAGCGGAAGCGTAGTTTACCCTATGCAAATCGTTACTTTATTTTTCAAATTTAGGCATTTCCACTGTGTTATTGGCCAAGCCTTTCTTCACTTCTTCCAGTTTCGCTTTCACCTCTGCAGGAACGGTGCTATCTAAACCATGGAATGGAGCAACCGTTACACCACCATTGGCAGCGGTTAACCAGTAAAATTTCTTATCTCTGTTGGTAAAATTGTTGTTTAAAATATCGTCAACCATTTCTTTCACCACAGGAGTCCAGTTGTAGGCAATACCGGATAATACATTGTTGGGCGCCAGTACATTTTGATCAGCAACATTGCCCAATACTGTTTTGTTTTTTTCTTTCCCTGCATCCACGACACCCAAGCCAATGCCATCACCGGAGTGCCAAATTACATCGGCACCGGCATCATACATGGAAATGGCCCCTTCTTTGGCCTTGGCAGCATCCCGCCAGTCTCCGGTGTAAAGTTCCTGAATTTGAATATCGGGATTAACCTGCTTGGCAGCATGTTTAAAGGCTTCGTGGCCACGGTAGATTTCTGCCACATCAGCGCCGCCCACTACACCAATTTTATTGGTCTTGGTCATGAGGCCGGCCAGGGTTCCCATCAGGTAGCCACCGTCCTCCAGCTTAACATCATAGACACAGGTATTGGGAAGGGTCTTAAATCCTGTTCCCAGGGCAAATTTGGTTTCGGGATACTCTTGGGCCACTTTGATAATGGGCTCCATAAATTGGAAACCATGACCAATGATCAAATCATAGCCCTGGGAAGCAAAGTCCCTCAGGGTTGGTTCAATGTTAGATACTTCGTATACTTGTTCTGTGTAGGTCACTTCAATTTTACCGGCATATTCCTTTTCTAGAGCCTTTACACCTTCATACATAGCCTGATTCCAAGAGACATCATCGATCTTGCCCGGCAGAATCAAAGCAACTTTCAGGGGTTTTTTCCCGTCCTCTTTACCCCCTTGGGTTGCTTTTTCTTCTTTGTTGCCACACCCTGCCAGCAACAAACTCATCATTAACAGGGCCACCAGCAAAAGTCTTGCTTTCTTCATTTGTTATCCTCCTTATCTTGGGTAACTAGTTATTAAGGATTTTATCCTTTGACATCAAACCTATGGCTTTCTTCCAGGCCAATTTCCTATTGAGCTATTCTTTCACGGGATACCGGCAACTCATTGATGGAAATATCCACAACTTCGTTTATGGCAGCAGTAATGGCCGGTGCAATGGCTACCGTTCCTACTTCTGCAGCACCCTTTAACCCCATTGGACCAGAATCTTCGTACTCATTAACGGTAGCTGTCTCCATATCCGCTAGGTCCAGGCTTGTGGGTATCAAGTAGGTGGATAAATTGGTCTGGTTAGGTACGCCATGGGTAAAATCCATTTGCTCCAGCAAGGTATAACCGACACCCATGGCCACGCCGCCTTGTATTTGCCCTTCCAAAGCCATGGGGTTTATAATCTGTCCGGCCTCTGTGACCGCAAAAACCTGTAGGAGTTGCACTTCACCTGTCAAGGGATTCACTTTTACCTTGGCTGCCTGGGCAATGAAGGTATACATGCAATGGGGTAGGCCAATTCCTAAGTCCGGCTGAGACACTTCCGGGAATACGGCCTCTCCGATACCCTTCTGTCCCGTTTCTGCTTGCCTTTGCAAATCCGCCACCGCTGCCAATAGGGCATTGCCAGAGATATAGGTGGTTCGGGAAGCAGCAGTGGAGCCACTGTCATGGGTAAGTCCCGTATCTCCCATAACAATTTGGATCTTCTCTGGTGAAACACCCAGGGCCTGGGCTGCCAGTTGCACGAAAGCAGTAGTGCTTCCCTGTCCGATCTCCACCGTACCTATTTTTATTTCATAGAAACCCCCGGGCAGTCGTTCAATTTCGACCTTTGCTGTATCCTTTATACCCTTTCCCATACCGCAGCTAAGAAAGCCTGCGGCCATACCATATCCAATGTTTGGTTCCTCATTGTACAATCTCTCTTGCCATAGGTCTGACTTTTCTAGGATCTGCAGGGCTTCCCTTAGACCAACGGAATGGTTCATGGGCTGACCCAGACTCCCCTCTGCTCCTTTATACAAGGCATTCTTTATTCGAAGCTGCACCGGGTCTAACTGGAGCTGTTTAGCTGCCCTGTTCAACAGTGTTTCTGTGGCAAAGGCCGTTTGTGGGGCACCAAACCCACGCATGGCACTGGCAGGAGGCTTGTTGGTATAGCATAAATAACCGTCGATTTGTACATTGGGAATCACATAGGGTCCCGCAGCATGTTCCACACCAAGTCCCACAACCGCAGGGCCTAGGGCTGCATAGGCCCCGGTATCGTAATAAACTTTCCCCTGGTAAGCGGTGATAAGCCCTTCCTTGGTGAACCCTAGCCTTACCTTAACCTTTGCAGCATGTCTTTTATAAGAGGCCATGAGCGATTCCTCCCGGGTAAACACCAGACGGGCCGGCAGCCCTGTTTTCCAGGTGACCAGGGCCAGGAACAACTGAACGGTATTACCATCTTTACCCCCAAAGCCCCCACCAATATTTGGTGTTCTAACTCGTATTTTCTCCTGAGGAATGTCCAAACAACGGGCAATCTCCTGCTGATCGTAAAAGGGGTTTTGAGTGCCGGCAATAATATTCAAAACACCGTTTTCATCTAGGAAAGAAACACCTGACTCCGGTTCTAAATACAGGTGATCCACCACCGGTACAGTAAAGGTATCTTCCAGGGTAAGGTGACTCCCTGCGAAGGCCCTTTCCGTATCCCCTTTGTAGAAGGGAATATGCTGCAATAGATTGCCCTGACCGTGAATCAAGGGGCTGCCTGCTTGGATAGCTTCTTCAGGCTCCTTGACCACATCCACGGTTTCATAGTCAATATGAACCAGCTGTGCATATTCACTGGCTAAGGTCGACGTTTTAGCCGCCACCACCGCAATTGGTTCTCCGAAAAACCGTACCCGTTCTTCAGCCAGTACAGGCTGATCCTTGACAATTTGACCAAAGTTATTGACCTCGATATCCTTGGCTGTGAAACAATAGGCATCTTGCAGGTTAGTGAATGCACCTATATCAATTTTTGATATTTTGGCATGGGCCTGTGTTGAACGAACTAGTTTAAGGTGCAGCATCCCAGGAAGATAATAGTCACTGGCATAAAGGGCCTCACCTGTCACTTTACTTTTTGCATCCACACGAGGGATTGAAGTTCCGACCACACCAGGCATTTTAAAACCCCCTATTCTGTTTCCACCACCGTGGGTATTATGCGGTGTTCTAATACATGAATTAAACCGCAATCTGTTAAGCCAAGCTCTGGCACTGTGGGTAAGGAGATAAAGGAAAGTGTCATGAAGGGAGCGGGTAAGTCACACCCTAGCTGCTCCGCCTTTTTATTTAATTGATCAATTTGTGACATTACTTGTTCAGCCGGCAAAGAACTCATCAGGCCACCAATGGGTAGGGGCAGTACCCCTATGACTTGGCCATTTTCCACAGCCACCAATCCTCCCTGATGTCGGGCAATTTCCCTGGCTGCCAGATCCATATCTTGGTCATTGGTTCCCACAATAACAATATTGTGATGGTCATGGGATACAGAGGAAGCCAAAGCCCCGGCCTTTAGCTTAAAACCTCTGACAAAGCCCACTCCAACGCTGCCATTTTTCCCGTATCGTTCAACTACAGCCAGCTTTAATATGTCTTCATTGGTATTAACTTGTACTTCTCCACCCGCAACATTTAGCCACTCCTGGCTGGCAAAATTAATAATTTGATCCGGATAAAGATTGATAACATTTACCTTGCACCTGTTCCCTTGGGACGGCAGGGCAAAGGAAGTCGGTGCTAAATTGGGTGGAAGCTTCACCGTTTCATTTAAGAATGCCGGATACTGACTAATTTCAATTTGCTGGGTTAATTTGCCACCCTGTGCCACCAGTTTACCGTTCTTAAATACATAAGCCGGTTTTATCTCTACCAAATCATCTAACAGTACAATATCTGCCACTTTCCCAGGGGTTAAAGCCCCAAGGTAATGGTCCAATCGAAAATGCTTGGCGGTATTAATGGTTGCCATTTGGATGGCCTTAATGGGATTTAACCCAAGGGCAATGGCCTTCTGAACATTAAAACTGATGTGACCCTCCCGGACGATATCATTTACATGCTTATCATCGGTACAAAAGATTAGATTTTCGGTGGACAGGTTCTGTTCGATGGCACCTTTCACCAGTGCCTCCACGTTTCTTTCGGTACTACCCTCCCTGACCAAGGCCTTA